>CAIYXE010000674.1 GCA_903930095.1 uncultured Hyphomicrobiales bacterium | reverse complement strand
TCTGCCTCGTCGGCATCGGCTGGCTCTACCAGCGCTTTGTGCGCGGCAGGGGTGTGCAGTCAACGACATCAGCACCGGCCTGACCGCCGCCTTAATGGATCGGGCCGGCGCGTCCGGACAGGGTCCGGGCACCGGCCCCCTTGTTGGAGCAGTTCAGGTGTTCTTGTAGGTGCTCGACGTGGTTTTGAAGATTCCCTTCAGCGGTTTCACCTCGCTGCCGCCGGGGAAAATGAAGGCGTCATAATCCGGGGTATAGTCAACATCGAGGTGATCGTAGATCACGCTCGTGAAAAGCGCACGCGTGTCAAGGCGGGGCTCGATGTCGAAGCGGCCATCCATCAGCCCACCGGAGGTACGATTGTCGTAGCTCTTCTGCAGGTTTGGCGGAGCGCCGATGAACCTGTTCGCAGACAGCGCGCCGCCTGCCAGGAGGGCGACGCCTGCCCTGCCGTGTTCGGTGCCCTTCGACACGCTGCCGTTGATCTCCACCGTGCGTCCGAATTCACTTACGCAGACGACGCAAGTGTTGGCCCACTGGCTGCCGATCGCCACCCGGAAAGCCTCGATGCTCTTGTCCAGCAGTTCGATGTTCCCGGAAATGGCGTGCGGTAGGTTGCTGTGGTTATCCCATTTGTCAATCGAAATGACACCGATGCGGGGCCCGTCGTCCTTCGCCATGAGCCGCCCAGCTCCGCCGAATTCGGCCTCGACATTGGTGCCGGCCGCGCCCCCTGCCGCATTGTCCACGGCAATCGCATTGCTCAGGCGCTTGTACATCTCCCCGTCATTGTCGCGGTAGTGTTTGAGCAGGGCCGTCGTTGCGCTGTCCGGGAGCCTTGCAGCTCGCGCGCCGTTCGACCAGGTTCGAACTTCTGCCCCGCCGGTGAGGATCAGCGGCGGCCGACCGACGGCGAGCATTCCCCGCAAGCATGCATCGCCGGCCAGCTCACCGCCGAACGTGCTGATCTTGTCGGCACTCTGCATCCGCATGAGCATTCGGTTGAGCCAACCGGAGGACAGCGGCGGGTTCGACTCGTCCCCTCCGCTTTCAAGATTGTACTGGCACTGGAAGTGCGACCGCTTGCGCAAGGGGGGCGCGATGGCATGAACGACAGACGCTTCGCCCGCGTTGAACAGCCTAGCGAAGTTGAGGAGCTTCGGGTGCGCGGCAAAGGGTTCGCTTGCGGTGCTGCCTCTCAGCGGGATCTTCGTTGACGCGAGCTGCGCGTAGAAATCACGCCGGAACTGGCGGTATATGCTGTTCTGGTAGGGAATGATCAGCTGCAGGCCGTCCATTCCCCCGCGCAAGATGACGACGAGCAGCCGCCTGTCGCCCGCCGCCGCGAGAGCCGAGCGGGGGATCATCGCCGAAGCGAAGAACCCAGCCGAAAGGCCCATGACGCTACGGCGGCTGAGCAGCAGCCGCGACTCCTCACAGCCCTCGTTGGCTGCTGCGGCAAGGCGGGGATCGACCTTGTCTTCATGGTCGTGATGGTGATCGGACATGGTGTTACCTGCGCACAAATTCGGGGGTCATGAAGAGGAGGGTGAGCTTGGCCGCGCGGACGTCGAGGTCCGTGAGCCTGTCGAGAACCCTGCTGCTGTTCGGTGTGATCGCGGTGTCCCGCACCAGCGCGAGCGAGGCCGCGCTGAACCCCGCCGGGAAGAGCTGGGGGATCAAATCGACGGCGTGCGGGAGTTGGTAGGCGTAGCCCTGCGCCCGGAGCTTGGTTTCGATGTCTCTCAGGTAGATGTAGGTGGCGTCGCG
>CAIYXE010000673.1 GCA_903930095.1 uncultured Hyphomicrobiales bacterium | reverse complement strand
GGCCATGCCGCCCATGGCCTCCACCTCCTCGATATGGGCCCAGGCCTTGGCGGCGAGGTCCGCCGTCAGGCGCTCCACGAAATAGCTGCCGCCCCACGGGTCGATCACGCTGCAGGTGCCCGCCTCCTGCTGCAGGAAGAGCTGCGTGTTGCGCGCGATCCGGGCAGAGAAATCGGTGGGCAGCGCCAGTGCTTCATCCAGCGAATTGGTGTGCAGCGACTGCGTGCCGCCCTGGGTGGCCGCCATCGCCTCGATGCAGGTACGCGTCACGTTGTTGAACACGTCCTGCGCGGCAAGGCTCCAGCCGCTCGTCTGGCAATGGGTGCGCAGGCCAAGCGAGCGCTCGTCCTTCGGATCGAAACGCTTGATGAGCTTGGCCCAGATCATGCGCGCGGCGCGCATCTTGGCGACTTCCATGAAGAAGTTCATGCCGATCGCCCAGAAGAAGGAAAGCCTGGGCGCAAACTTGTCGATGGCGAGGCCCGCCTCGACGCCGGCCCTGGCGTATTCGAGGCCGTCCGCCAGCGTATAGGCAAGCTCCAGGTCCGCCGTCGCACCCGCCTCCTGCATGTGGTAGCCGGAAATCGAGATCGAGTTGAACTTCGGCATCCGCTCGGAGGTGTAGCGGAAGATGTCGGACACGATCTTCATCGATGCCTGCGGCGGATAGATGAAGGTGTTGCGGACCATGAACTCCTTGAGGATGTCGTTCTGGATGGTCCCTGCGAGTTTTTCGGGCGGAACGCCCTGTTCCTCGCCCGCCACGATGTAGAGCGCCATCACCGGCAGCACCGCGCCGTTCATCGTCATCGACACCGTCATCTGGTCGAGCGGGATGCCGTCGAACAGGGTGCGCATGTCATAGATCGAATCGATGGCGACACCCGCCATGCCGACGTCACCTGCAACGCGCGGATGGTCAGAGTCATAGCCGCGGTGGGTGGCGAGGTCGAAGGCGATGGAAAGCCCCATCTGCCCCGCCGCCAGGTTGCGGCGGTAGAAGGCGTTGGAATCCTCCGCCGTGGAGAAGCCCGCATATTGCCGGATGGTCCATGCCTGGGTCGTGTACATGGTGGGGTAGGGCCCGCGCAGGAAGGGCGCAGCACCCGGCCATGTGTTCAGGAAGTCGATGCCCTGCATGTCCTCCGGGCCATAGGCGCATTTGACGGGCAAGCCCTCGGGCGTCTGCCAGGTATGGCCTGAACATCCGTCCACGGAGGATGGCTCGAAGGCGATCGCGGAGAAGTTCGGGATGCGGCTCATGACAGGGCCTCCGTCTCGGGGGCGTATTCCTGCTTCAGGGGATAGGCCGTGGTGCCGATCACGGGCAGGCTTGCCGCAGAAGACGGATCGGGTGCTGGCCAGTCTCCCGCCTCAGCGTTCTGGAACACGCGCCACGCCTTCTCGCACAGGGACTGCGTATAGGTTTCGATATAGCCTGCACCCGATGCCGGGTCGGCCACGCGCCACAGGTTCGATTCCTCCGCCAGCACCGTTTGCACATTGCGGGCCACGCGGCGGGCGAAGGCGTTGGGCAGCCCCTGTGCCAGCGAGAAGGGCAGGACGGTGATCGAATCCGCCCCGCCCAGTGCTGCGCCGAACACCGCGGCCGTCGCGCGCAGGATGTTGGTGTGCGGGTCCCTGACGGCCATCATCCGCCAGGAGGTTTCCGCATGCAGCCGCAGCGGCGCATCGGGCAGGCCTGCGCCCTGCAGCACCCGGCGCCACATCAGCCGCATGGCGCGGAACTTCGCCAGCGTGGCGAACATGTCCTGCGTGGCGGCCAGCGTCACACCCACGGCGCGGCAGAGATGCACGTCGTTCAATCCGTCGAGCGCGCGCATCCTTGCCACCGCAGTGGCCAGCGTGGCGCCAAGCTCCTCGGCTTCCGTCGCGCCCTGTTCATGCCATGTGCGCCCGTCGGCTTCCATGTAGGGACCGGCATAGCCCAGCCGTGCCAGTTCCGCGGCATCCGCCGGGCCGGTGAGCGCGAAGGACACGTCGAGGCGCTCCGGGTCGATGGGCTGCGCCGCGATCAGTTCGGCCAGCGCCAGTGATGCCCCGCCCTCAACCTTCAGCGCAATGGCGTGAAGATGCACGCCCTGCAGCACGCGGGCGAGCCGCGCGGGGTCGATGCCACAGCCGCGTGCCGATGCTGCCTCCTGCGTCACCAGCACGAGGCCCGTTGCACCATTCGCAAGGTCATCGAGCGCCAGCTCATTGGCGCGCGCGGCGTCCGGATGGTCCACCCGCTGGAACAGCGTCCACGGCACCTGGCGTGCGCGCGCGGCGCGGGGGCCTGCCTGCTGGCCGTGGAGCGGCTCGAGCCTGATGCCATCCGCAGTGGTACGAACGAGCTTCTCCGCGAAGGAGGCGCCCTTCAGCACCGCCTCCACCCGCTTCATCCAGCCTGCCCGGTCCTGGTCCGGAAATTCTGCCGCCAGCATCACGTCACTCATGGACACCCAGTCTCTTGCACATGCAAAACGTCTAGCGAGAACCGCACGCCGCCGCAAACCGCCCTTTGTCTAGTCCGTCACGTCCGGCACCACCGCCACGCCATCCGCCATCTGGTCGGAAGGGTGGAGAATCACCACCTCTCCCGCCGCAAGCCCGGCTTTTACGTCGGAGAACGCAGCGTTGCGGCGGCCGAGTTCCACCAGGCGCAGCTCCGCCCGGCCATTGGCGGCCACATAGACGGCCCAGTCGCTGCCCTGCCGGAACAGCGCCGCCACGGGCACCGCCACGAGGTCCTTGCCCTCCCAGACGGTGATCCGCGCCACGACGCGGAAACCGTCGCCCAATGCGCCCTGACCTTGCGTTCCGTTGAGATCCAGAATGACCGCCACCCGCTGCTCCTCGATGCCAAGTGCGGAGATCTTCGTCACTGCGGACGGCTCCACGCGCCGCACGGTGGCGGGCAGCGGCGGCCCGCCCCAATTGTCGATCACGGCCTGTGCGCCAGGCTTGATCTCCACCGCATCGCGCGAGAGCACGTCCACCACGATCTCGACGTCGCCGGGGTCGCCGATTTCCATC
>CAIYXE010000672.1 GCA_903930095.1 uncultured Hyphomicrobiales bacterium | reverse complement strand
TGACCATGTTTGCCTTCGCCAGCCGCTCGCCCAATGCCGGTGCGCCACAGCAGGTCTGGGCCTCGGCCGGGGTGATGGGGCTGCTGCTCTTCGTCTTCGTGCCGTTGATCGGCATCGGCGGGCTGCTGCTCGGTGCGGCAGGGCCCGTGGCGGGCAGCATCGCGGCCGTGCTGCCGGATCTCTCCGCGGGCCAGCAGGGACTCGTGCCGGCTGTGCTGGTCCATGCCATCGGCACGGCGCAGCCCTGGCTTGGCGCGCTCATTGCGGCCTGCCTGCTCGTGGCCTTCACCGCCTGCGCGGGAGCCTATGTGATCGCAGCCGGCGCAACCGTCACGCGGGACCTGTTCGTGGCCTTCTTCCAGCCCAAGGCGACCGACCAGCTGCAGAAGACCTTCGCCCGCGTGGTGATGCTCATTCTTGTCGCCGCCGCGGCGGTTACCGCCACGTTCTTCCATGACGGCGCAGTGGCCATCGGCTCCGCCACGCTCACATTGGCCATCCAGTTGCTGCCGGCCTATCTCGCGGTCACCTGGGTGCCATGGTTCACAAGGCAGGGCGTGCAGGCCGGGCTCGTCGTGGGCGCGCTCGTCGCCATCTTTGCGGATCCGCTGGGCCAGGCCATCGCCATGCAGAACCTGCCCTGGGGCTTCTGGCCCTGGACGATCCATGCCGCCGTGTGGGGGCTGGCCGCCAATTTCGCCGTCTGCCTCATTGGCTCGGCCGCCTCCCAGTCGGAGGCGGAGGGCAAGCGCCACGCCACCTTCCATGCGCTTTATGCCAGCAGCGCGCCGCCTGTCGGGCGCCGCCTGGCCGGTGCGGCCTGGGTCGCCACCATGCTCTGGGCCTTCCTGGCGCTTGGCCCCGGCGCCACCATCGGCAACTATCTCTTCGGCGAGCCACCGGGCCAGTGGGCGCTGGACATTCCCTCGATCTGGGGCTGGCAGCTCATCTGGTGGGTGGCGGGCGTGCTGCTGGTGTGGTTCCTCAGCTATGGGCTGCGGCTCTCGCACAATGGCAGGGCGGCTCAGGCTCCCGCCGCTTCGCCCCTTGCCAAACCACGCGACACTGCGGCCTAAGCGGGGAACCCTTTCAGGATGTCTCACATGATCGATCAACAGTGGCGCAAGAAGCTCGAGAACAATCAGGGCTGGTGGGAGCGGCTCGAGCAGCAGAACGCCGCATCCGGTGCGCGCGTCACCCGCAACACCGGCGAAATCCGCCTCTATGCCTTCACCTGCGGCTGGATGACGGCCGACCTCAAGATGATGCTGGGCCGCGCCCATGGCAAGATCCGCTTTCCCGTGCCCTGCTACCTGATCGACCATCCCAAGGGCCGCATCCTGTTCGACACCGGCCTCCACCCGGATTGCCAGCACGATCCCGAAACCCGGCTGGGTGGCATCGCCAAGCATTTCCACGTGCATTACCGCCGCGGCGAAGAGGTGGAAGCGCGGCTCATGCAACTCGGCATCGAACCGAAGGACATCGACTTCGTCATCAACTCGCACCTCCATTTCGACCATACCGGCGGCAATCTGCTGGTGCCCAACGCCCGCATCGTCATCCAGCGGCGCGAGTGGGAAGCGGGCAGGATGCCGGAACTTATTCACGCCAACGCCTATGACAAGCGCGACTATGACCTCGGCCACCTCGTGATGCAGGTCGAGGGCGCGCATGACCTCTTCGGCGACGGCACCATCGTCACCATTCCCACCTTCGGCCATACACCCGGCCACCAGTCGCTGAAGGTCAAGCTCGGCACGGGCGACGTCATCCTCGCGGCGGATGCCTGCTATCTCCGCCAGTCGCTGGAGGAGCTGCACCTGCCCAAGCTCGTTTTCGACCGTGCCCAGATGCTCGATTCCATGCTGCTGCTCCGCCGCCTGCAGGCCGCGGGTGCCCGCATCTTCTATGGCCATGATCCGGAATTCTGGAAGCAGGTGCCGCAGGCGCCGCTCATGATCCGCTGATATTCTGACAAGGGAGCCCGGCACAATGCGCATCAGAGCCGCCAAGCTGACAGAGATGGGGCGGCAGCCCCCCTACCGCACCTCGCGCCCCCTCGAGATCGTCGAGGTAGAACTGAAGGAGCCGGGCCCCGGCGAACTTCGCGTGAAGATCAAGGCCGCGGGCCTCTGCCACTCGGATCTCTCGGTCATCGACGGCAGCCGGCCGCGCGTCATGCCAATGGTGCTGGGCCATGAGGCGGCAGGCATCGTCGATGCATTGGGTGACGGTGTCGAAGGCCTGAGTGTCGGCGACCATGTCGTGCTCATCTTCATGCCCAGCTGCGGCCACTGCCTGCCCTGCGCCACGGGACGGCCCGCGCTCTGCGAGCCCGGCGCCAAGTCCAACGCCGCAGGCACCCTGCTTCGCGGCGCACACCGCTTCGAAGGCGGTGAAGAAGTGTTGAACCATCATCTCGGCGTCTCGGCGTTCTCGGACTATGCGGTCGTCTCCCAGGAATCCTGCGTAAAGATCGGGAAGGACATTCCCTTCGAATATGCCGCCCTCTTCGGCTGCGCCGTGCTCACCGGCGTGGGTGCCGTGGTCAACACCGCGCGCATTCCGCCGGGCAGCAGCGTGGCTGTGGCGGGGCTGGGCGGCGTGGGCTTGAGCGCGCTCTTGGGCGCAAGACTCGCCGGCGCGCGCCAGATCATCGCGGTGGACCTTTCGCCCGAAAAGCTCGCTTTCGCCCGTACGCTGGGCGCCACCGACACGGTGGACGCCAGCGCACCCGATGCGGTGAAGCAGATCCGCGATGTATCAGGCGGGGGCGTGGAGTATTTCTTCGAAATGGCCGGCAGCGTGAAGGCCCTCGAAATGGCCTATCTCGCCACGGCGCGCGGCGGCACCACGGTCACCGCGGGCCTGCCCCACCCGGACCACAAGCTGCCGCTCCAGGCCGTCAGCCTCACCGCGGAGGAACGCACGCTGAAGGGCTCCTACATCGGCTCCTGCGTGCCGAAGCGCGACCTGCCGCACTACGTCTCGCTGTTCCGCTCCGGCCAATTGCCGGTGGACAAACTCCTCACCCACAAGCTTACGCTTGATGAGATCAACGACGGATTCGACCGCATGCGCGAGGGCCAGGGCATCCGCCAGGTCGTGATGTTCGAATAATGCGCGTTCCGGCCAGATGGAAACACCTGGCCAAAAAGAACTCGCGCAAGATCATGCTCTAAGCCGTCAGCTCCCGAAGAGCGAGGCGCAGCGCCTCGGGCAAGGGAACCGGGCGGCGCGTTTCACGGTCCACGGTGACATGCACGAACCGGCCCACCGCCGCCGTCTCCTGCGCGCCCTTGCGGAACACGCCGAGAGCATAGGTCACGGAAGATGTGCCAATCCTGTCGGCACGCAAGCCGATGTCAATCTGCTCCGGATAGGTCACGCTCTCGAAATAGCTGCAGCCTGTCTCCACGACGAGACTGACGATACGGCTATGCTCGAGATCGAGCAGCCCCTTCCGGATGAGCCAATGATTCACCGCAGTGTCGAACCACGAATAGTAGACGGTGTTATTCACATGCCCGTAAACGTCGTTATCTCCCCAGCGGGTCTGGATCTCGAGAAAATGCAGCCAATCGCTGCGCTGTTGGCGTCGAGGCTTTGTATCAGACATGACATTTCATCCTTGCAGGCCGAACGATCAACCACTTGTTCCGTCACATCATTTGTATCGGCTCGGAACGGCGATTCGGCCGGCGCTTTTTTGATCAGTATCGGCCGCAAGGATATGCATCAAGTCACAGCAAGCCATCCTTCTACGGCCGTCTCTTCAAACGGCTGACAGGAACGACTCGAGGCGCATAACTGGCCGCTGACCCTCTTGCCAGCACACCGCGCCGAACGCCGGGGTAGCCGATCATAGCGCCGCTGTTGACCAGCTGCGGAAGCCGATTGAGCATTTCTGATTGGCGTGGAGAGCCTGGAGGCTGGTAGCGCCCCGGCATGTCCGCCAGTCACAATTTCCGGCATTGACGATTCCTCGCGGTCTCATCCACATGCCCAGTTGTCAGTTGTGAATACCGGGGGCTTCACGACCCGTACTTGCCACATATTCAGTATAACCACCGCCATACTGATGAATACCCTCTGGCGCAAGTTCCAGAACGCGATTGGAAAGCGCCGCGAGGAAATGCCGGTCGTGCGATACGAACAGCATGGTCCCTTCGTAATCCGCCAGCGCCTTGATCAGCATTTCCTTCGTCAAGAGATCAAGATGATTGGTGGGCTCATCCAGCACCAGGAAATTCGGCGGTTCATAGAGCATCCTCGCCATCACAAGCCGCGCCTTCTCACCGCCAGAGAGCACACGGCACTTCTTCTCGACATCGTCACCGGAAAAGCCGAAGCAGCCAGCCAATGCACGGAGCGAGCCCTGCCCGGCCTGGGGAAAGGCGGCCTCAAGTGACTCGAACACAGTATGTTCGCCCTGCAGTAACTCCATAGCGTGCTGAGCGAAATATCCCATTTTCACGCTACCGCCCAACGAAACCCGCCCCTCATCCGGTTCCGTACTGCCGGTCACCAGTTTCAGCAGCGTCGACTTTCCCGCCCCGTTGATGCCCATCACGCACCATCGCTCCCTTCGGCGTATCTGAAAGTCGAGCCCTTCATAGATGCTGCGGCTGCCATAGCGCTTTGAGACGTTCTTCAGGGTTGCCACGTCTTCTCCCGAGCGCGGCGCTTGCGGAAAATCGAACTGTACGCTCTGCCGCCGCCTGGGAGGTTCCACCTTGTCAATCTTCTCCAGTTTCTTCACGCGGCTCTGTACCTGCGCTGCGTGAGATGCCCGGGCTTTGAAACGCTCGATAAACTTGATTTCCTTGGCCAGCATCGACCGCTGCCGCTCGAATGCAGCCTGCTGTTGCCGCTCGTTCAAGGCGCGCTGCTGCTCGTAGAATTCATAGTCCCCCGAATATGTCGTGAGCTCCCCGCCATCAATCTCCACGATCTTGGTGACGATGCGATTCATGAACTCACGGTCATGCGAGGTCATCATCAGCATGCCGTCATAGCCCTTGAGGAAATCCTCCAGCCAAATGAGGCTTTCGAGATCGAGATGGTTGCTGGGTTCATCCAGCAACATCGCATCGGGCTGCATCAGGAGAATGCGCGCCAAGGCAACACGCATCTTCCACCCCCCGGAGAGCGCGCCGACGTCCCCGTCCATCATCTCCTGGCTGAAGCTCAAACCCGCCAGAATCTCGCGTGCGCGACTTTCCAGCGCATAGCCACCAAGTTCGTCGAACTGCGCTTGCACCTCACCGTATCGCTCGATGAGTTGATCCAGCTCGTCAGCACGGTCAGGGTCAGCCATCGCCGCCTCAAGCTCCTTCAGTTCAGTTGCGACGGAACTGACGGGCCCTGCACTGTCCATCACTTCGGAAACGGCACTGCGGCCCTTCATCTCGCCCACATCCTGGCTGAAGTAGCCAATCGAAATGCCGCGGTCGACAGACACCCGCCCCTCATCAGCCTCTTCCTTTCCGGTTATCATCCGGAAAAGCGTCGTCTTCCCGGCGCCGTTCGGACCAACAAGGCCAATCTTTTCACCACGGTGCAACCCTGCGGATGCCTCAATGAAAACGATCTGATGGCCATTCTGCTTGCTGACATTTTCGATACGGATCATCTGCCCTCGGAAACCTCCAAATCAAATTTCACGTTGAATAGGCGATGTTCATCGCTAACGGAAGGGATGGCGGGAGAGGCCGCGTGGTCAGCATGAAGCGCGTGACAGGTTGTCCCCGCCGAAGCCGTCTCTACAGCAGGCGGACGGCTGAACAGCAAGGCCCCTTTCGGTTCATGGGGAACCCAGACTTTCGTCACCGGCCACAAATGCGATGGACTGAAAGCACCGCGGGTTATCGACGCACCGATGAACCGCGCGATTTTCGAGACCTAAGTCGAAACCCAGCTATCGCCCGCTCTCCAACCGGGGGATGTCGTCATTCCCGGCAATCTGTCGAGCCACAAGAGCGAAAGCGCTGAGCGGGCTTTCCGAAGCAAGAGCGACTGGATGCCATTCCTGCCGCCCCACAGCCCCCGACCTGCACCCCATCGAAATGGCCTTCGCGAAGCTCACGGCCCACCTCCGAGCCGCCGCCAGAAACATGGGCGATCTCTGGCAAGCCATCGGTGGTACCTGTGCTCTTTTCTCATCAAAGGAATGCTCGGACTACTCTGTTGCCGCAGGCTACGGATCCAAATGTTGGAACGATGCGCTCGTGGCATCAGGTGCTTATGGAAGACACCTCCCAGTCACAGGGAGGTGCCGCCAAGCCAGGAGGGGGCCAGTCAGAGGCCGGTGCGGGTGACCACCATGCGGCCGTTGCTATCGTTGTAAACGTGCACGTAGAAACGGTCGCCACTTAGCATGCCGTCCAGGAGGTAGGCGGTACCCTCGCGGTCCCCCGCCAATGACAATAGGTTGGGCTCTCCCTCGCGGAAGCCGCGGTCAACCCAGGTGCACTGCCCAGCCTGCACCACCCCTGCCTCCCCACCCGGTGAAAAGCGGAGGGAAATCGTCGCATTGGACTTGATGGTGGCCACCATCGCGCCACCACCCTTGCAGATCAACTGATAACTACGGGGCGTGGCTTCTGCCGGTGCGATCGCAAGGATCATGGACGCGGCGGCGAGTGTAAGCGAGAGCTTGGCGCTGGGCATCTGACGTCTCCTGAGTTGATTTCGATTCAACGAGTTCATGATAATCTCGTTAGCCGCAGAACTAAAGATCGTCGCTTGAATGGGATCAGAATGCAATGTTCATCCGGCGTTCATCGCGAGGGACTTGACAAATCAAGCAGTGTTTCCGAACCAAGATTTCTGAGGACACTGCCGAGGGGGGAGAACCATCAGCGGCAGTTGCAGCATGGTCCTCCGTGAATAGCTTCAGTTGCATGCTCGAGCGCCAAACTGCCCGGGATCGCCAAAATCAGCATCTCAGAAGCAGTTTGCCTACTGCGACTACCGCCCAGATTGACCGGGTCCTTCATGTGGCGATCAAGACCGGTTCAGACTACTAGCCCGTCCTGGAAGGACGGATACCGGTCGAAGGTCTCCAGTCAACAGAGCCATGACGGCTCCTGCGGAATGACACACTAAATAACGCTCAGGTCTTGACCGTCGTGGCCTGCTCGATACAAGAGCCACTCAGTGGGACAAACGGAACGAAGGGTCATGCCGGCATGAGTAAGAAACAGGAAACACCTCCGTCCACACTGCTTATGGCCTTCGCGGCGATCGGGATCGTGTTCGGCGATATCGGCACCAGCCCTATGTATGCCATGCACGAGGCAATCCTTACGCCGGGGCTGCCGCCCGGACAGGTCACAGTGTTCGGCGTAGCCTCGTTGATTTTCTGGACGCTGACGCTCATCGTCAGCATCAAGTACATCATGTTCATCACACTGGTCGACAATGATGGAGAAGGTGGAATCTTCGCGCTCTGCTCCGTGCTCAAGGCGCGGGTCAGCTCATCTTCCGCATTGGGCCAGGCGGCCATCTTCGGGCTCGTCATCATTTCGGCGTCGCTTCTGTTCGCTGACAGCTTGATTACCCCGCCGCTGTCCATCATGGCGGCAATCGAGGGCGTCGAGACAATCTATGAGGATGCTGGGCCACTCGTCATGTCCGCCAGCATTATCATCCTGCTGGGGCTTTTCGGCGTGCAGCGCTTCGGAACACAGGCCTTGAGCCGGTTCTTCAGTCCCATCATGCTGTGTTGGTTTGTGGTAATCGGCTTGCTTGGACTCGTTCAAGTTCTGGGCAGACCGGATGTGCTCTACGCCGTGTCGCCGGTCTATGCGGTCAATCTCGCCGCGCACCTGAGCTGGGCCCAGCTCTTCGGGCTGTTTGGTTCCGTTCTCCTCGCCGCCACAGGGGCCGAGGCGATCTATGTGGACATGGGGCATTTCGGGCGCAAGCCCATTGCCTTCGCGTGGTACGGATTGGCCATGATTGCCCTGCTGCTCAGTTACTTTGGGCAGTCGGCCTGGCTTCTGGAGAACGGTGCGAGCGAGACAAATGCCTTCTTCGCCATTGTGCCGTCTGCCTTGCTGATCCCGCTGGTGA
>CAIYXE010000671.1 GCA_903930095.1 uncultured Hyphomicrobiales bacterium | reverse complement strand
GTGGCACGGGATCTCAAGAAGGAAGAGTAATCTTCCCTTCTCCCGTTGCGAAGCAATGGGAGAAGGTGCCCGCAGGGCGGATGAGGGCCTCTCTCCGCGAGTCCGTCACTTGGAAAGAGGCCCTCATCCGGCCTGTCGGCCACCTTCTCCCATCCCTTCGGGACGGGAGAAGGGAACAAGAATAGAAACAACATGGCCAAGAAGCAACGCACCCCCGTCCACGGATGGCTCATCCTCGACAAGCCCTATGGCATGACCTCCACCCAGGCGGTGGGCAAGGTGCGCTGGCTGTTTAATGCTGAGAAGGCGGGTCACGGCGGTACGCTCGACCCGCTCGCCTCAGGCCTCCTCCCCATCGCGCTGGGGGAGGCGACCAAGACCGTCTCCCATGCCATGGATGGCCGGAAAATCTACCGCTTCACCGCCCAATGGGGCGAGGAGCGGACGACGGACGACCTCGAAGGGGAGATTTCTGCCACCTCCGGGAAGCGTCCGTCCCGCGAAGAGATCGAGTCGATACTGCCTCGCTTCACCGGTGAGATCATGCAGGCGCCACCTTCCTTCTCGGCCATCAAGGTCGATGGCGAGCGGGCCTATGACCTCGCGCGCGCCGGAGAGGCGGTGGACCTCGCCCCCCGGCCCGTCCTCATCGGGGAACTGAAGCTGGTCGCGGCGGAGGCGGACCATGCCACCTTCGAGGTGACCTGCGGCAAGGGCACCTATATCCGCTCGCTCGCCCGGGACATGGGCCGCGCCCTGGGATCGGCGGCGCACGTCTCGATGCTGCGCCGGGTGGCGGTAGGCCCCTTCACCGAAGCCCACATGATTTCGCTGGAAAACCTTGACGATCTCAGCCATAAGGCCCCCGGCGGAAACGCCATCAACGGGGCTCTGCTCCCTATCGAGACCGTGCTGGACGGCATCCCGGCACTGGCCATTGATGCGGATCAGGCCCGACGCCTGAGACTTGGACAACCCGTCCTGCTCAGAGGCGCGAATGCTCCCATCGCGGAAGATGCGGTTCTGGTGACGAGCGGGGGAAAGCCCCTCGGCATTGGCCTCATCGAGCAGGGATCGCTCAAGCCGAAGCGTTTGTTCAACCTGTAACCATCCATCTATTGGAGATGACCGATGACAATGACCGCCGAGCGCAAGGTCGCTCTCGTGAAGGAATATGCCACGAAGCCGGGTGATACCGGCTCGCCCGAAGTCCAGGTTGCGATCCTCACGGAACGCATCAACTACCTGACCGACCACTTCAAGACCCACAAGAAGGACAACCATTCCCGCCGTGGGCTGCTGACGATGGTGAGCAAGCGCCGTTCGCTTCTCGACTATCTGAAGCGCATCGACGACCAGCGTTACCAGACGCTCATCAAGCGACTCGAAATCCGCCGCTAAGCGGGTTCCGGGACCAAGTACGAGCGGGCGGATCACCGAGTAGCCGCCCGCGTCCCCAACACGACGAGTCCGGCAATAGGGCCGGGCTCCCGAGGCCCAAAGGGGATGCCGTCCACAGTGGTGGTGCACGTTTTTCCAGCGGCGGCGAAGGGCACAAAGGAAAGATCCACATGTTCAATATCGACGTTGAAGAAATCCAGTGGGGCGGGCAGACGCTGCGCCTCGAAACCGGCCGCGTGGCCCGTCAGGCCGATGGCTCGGTGTTCGCTTCCCTCGGTGAGACCACCGTTCTCGCCACCGCCGTTGCCGAGCGTTCGGCAAAGCCGGGGATCGACTTCTTCCCGCTGACCGTCAACTACCAGGAAAAGACCTATGCCGCGGGCAAGATCCCCGGCGGTTACTTCAAGCGCGAAGGCCGCCCGACCGAGCGCGAGACGCTGATCTCCCGCCTCATCGACCGTCCGATCCGCCCGCTCTTCGTCGAGGGCTTCCGCAACGAGACGCAGGTCATTGCCACCGTGCTCTCCTATGACCTCGAGAACGACACCGACATCCTCGCCCTTGTGGCGTCGTCGGCCGCGCTCACCATCTCCGGCATCCCCTTCATGGGCCCGGTTGGCGCAGCGCGCGTCGGCTACATCAACGGCGAATATGTGCTGAACCCCACGATCGAGCAGCAGAAGCTCTCGGCCCTCGACCTCGTGGTCGCAGGCACCCAGGACGCGGTGCTGATGGTCGAGTCGGAAGCCAAGGAACTCTCGGAAGAGATCATGCTCGGCGCCGTCATGTTCGGCCACCGCGGCTTCCAGCCGGTGATCGAGGCGATCATCCGCCTGGCCGAGCGGTCCTCGCGTGAGCCGCGTGACTTCACGCCGCCGGACGAGACCTCGCTCTACAACCAGGTCAAGACGATTGCCGAGGCGGACGTCCGCGCGGCCTATGCCATCCCCGCCAAGGAAGCGCGCCACGAAGCCGTCGCCAAGGCGAAGGACAAGGTGATGTCCACCCTCACGGGTGCTGACAAGACCGACGCCCCGCCCGCCAACAAGATCGGCGAGGCCTTCAAGCACCTCGAGAAGGACGTCGTGCGTAACGACATCCTCGACACCGGCCGCCGCATCGACGGCCGCGACACCAAGACGGTCCGCCAGATCATCGCGGAAGCGAGCGTGCTGCCGCGCACCCATGGTTCAGCACTGTTCACCCGCGGCGAGACGCAGGCGCTGGTCGTCACCACGCTGGGCACCGGCGAGGACGAGCAGTACATCGACTCGCTCGACGGCACGAGCAAGGGCACCTTCATGCTGCACTATAATTTCCCGCCCTTCTCGGTCGGTGAAACGGGCCGCATGGGCGCCACCGGCCGCCGCGAAATCGGCCATGGCAAGCTCGCCTGGCGCGCCATCCACCCGCTGCTGCCCGCCACCGACCAGTTCCCCTACACGATCCGCGTCGTGTCCGAGATCACCGAGTCGAACGGCTCGTCCTCCATGGCCTCCGTCTGTGGCGCCTCGCTGTCCCTCATGGACGGTGGCGTTCCGCTGAAGGCGCCCTGCGCCGGCATCGCCATGGGCCTGATCAAGGAAGGCGAGCGCTATGCGGTGCTCTCCGACATCCTGGGCGATGAGGATCACCTGGGCGACATGGACTTCAAGGTGGCCGGAACCAGCGAAGGCATCACCTCGCTGCAGATGGACATCAAGATCACCGGCATCACCGAGGAGATCATGAAGATCGCGCTGTGGCAGGCCAAGGACGGCCG
Source organism: uncultured Hyphomicrobiales bacterium (assembly GCA_903930095.1). GTDB lineage: Bacteria > Pseudomonadota > Alphaproteobacteria > Rhizobiales > Aestuariivirgaceae > Aestuariivirga. The sequence goes on along the minus strand of CAIYXE010000671.1, from coordinate 126 downwards.
TCTCCACATCCTGTCCAAGATGTCTGAAGCCCTGACCGGCGCGCGCGCCTCCCTCGGCGAACACGCGCCGCGCATCGAGACGCTGAAGATCCCCACCGACAAGATCCGCGAAGTGATCGGCACCGG
>CAIYXE010000670.1 GCA_903930095.1 uncultured Hyphomicrobiales bacterium | reverse complement strand
CGTCAAGATCGGCATCGGACCAGGCTCGATCTGCACTACGCGCGTCGTCGCGGGGGTGGGCGTGCCGCAGCTCTCCGCCATCATGGACTGCGCGGAGGAGGGTGCCCGGCAGGACGTTCCGGTCATCGCGGACGGCGGCATCAAGCTCTCGGGCGATCTCGCCAAGGCGCTGGCCGCCGGAGCAGAAGTCGCCATGATCGGATCGCTGCTGGCGGGAACGGACGAGAGTCCGGGCGAGGTCTATCTCTACAACGGCCGCAGCTACAAGGCCTATCGCGGCATGGGCTCGGTGGGCGCCATGGCGCGGGGCTCGGCGGACCGCTACTTCCAGCAGGAGGTGAAGGACAACCTCAAGCTCGTGCCCGAAGGCATCGAGGGCCAGGTGCCCTACAAGGGCCCGGTGGCTGCGGTCTTGCACCAGCTCGTTGGCGGGCTTCGCGCCGCCATGGGTTATGTGGGGGCCGCCGACCTCGCGGAACTTCGTGATCGGGTGCAGTTCATCCGCATCACCTCCGCCGGCATGCGCGAGAGCCACGTCCATGACGTGATGATCACCCGCGAGGCGCCCAACTACCAGCGGCAGGGCTGACGCTCATGACCATCGTACAGTGGCTGCTGCTGCCCGCCTTCCTTCACGTGGGCTGGATCTATGTCGTCGCCGTGCGCATGGGTGCTGCCAAGCGCGGCGCGCTGCGCGATGGCCGCGTGAAGCTTGCCGATGTCGCCGTGGACAATTCGCGCTGGCCGGACGATGTCCGCAAGGCCAACAACAACTACAACAACCAGTTCGAACTGCCGGTGCTGTTCTACGCCATCCTGCCCCTGCTTATCATGATGGTGAAGGTGGACTGGCTGCAGGTGGCGCTGGCCTGGGGCTTCCTCGCCAGCCGCGTCCTGCACAGCGTGATCCACATGGGCTCGAACGTCATCATGCAGCGCGGCGGCGCCTTCCTCCTTGGCTTCGCCGCCATCGGCCTGATGTGGCTCTGGTTCGGTCTTCGCCTCTTTGTGATCGGATAGGCCCATGCGCCTGGCAGGCCGCGCCGCCGCGGCAATCGACGTGCTGCGCGAGATCTTCGAGCGCCACCGCCCGGCCTCCGAGGCCCTGAAGGACTGGGGCAAGGCCCACCGCTTTGCAGGCTCGACGGACCGCCACGCCATCGGCACGCTGGTCTATGACGCGCTGCGCCGCCGCAACTCGCTGGGCTTCCGCATGGGGCAGGCCACCCCGCGCGCCCTGGCACTCGCCGGGCTGAAGGATGTCTGGGGCCTTTCGCTGGATGCCATCGCCGCCATGGCGGAGGAGCAGCACGGCCCCGGCGCACTCACCCCTGATGAACGCGCCGCACTGTCGCGGGACTTGCCCGCCGATCGCCCGCTCCATATCGCAGGCGATGTGCCGGACTGGCTGCAAAACTCCTACGAGAAGGCCTTTGGCCCCCGCGCCGCGGAGGAGGGCGCCGCACTGGCAGCGCGCGCACCCGTCGACCTGCGCGTCAACACATTGAAGGCCACGCGCCCGCAGGTGCTGGAAGCGCTCTCTCGCTTCGGTGCGGCGGAAGGTCCATGGTCGCCGCTCTGCGTGCGCATTCCCGCACCGGGCCCTGACACGCGTAACGCCAATGTGGAAGTAGAGCCTGCCCATGGCCTCGGCTGGTACGAAGTGCAGGACGCAGGCTCGCAGGTTGCAGCTCTGCTCTCGGGCGTCAGTCCCGGCATGAAGGTCGCCGACATCTGCGCCGGTGCTGGCGGCAAGACGCTGGCGCTCGCCGCTCTCATGAAAAACGAGGGCACACTCGTCGCCCACGACCTCGACCGCTTCCGCCTCCGCCCCATCTTCGAGCGCCTCACCCGCGCCGGCGTTACCAACTGCGAGGTGATCTCGGCACAGGACAAGGGCAAGCTCGACGCCGCAGGCCCCTTCGACTGTGTTGTGATCGATGCGCCATGCTCAGGCTCCGGCTCCTGGCGAAGGAAGCCTGATGCCAAGTGGCGGCTCACGCAGAAGCAATTCGACCAGCGCCTGAAGGACCAGGCAACGGTGCTCGAGAACGGCTACCGCCTGACGAGGCCCGGCGGCACACTCCTTTATGTCACCTGCTCAGTGCTGCCGGAGGAGAACACGGAGCAGGTTGCTGCCTTCCGCCAGCGCCACCCGGAGATGGCAATCATTCCGTACAAGGATCAATGGTCCCGCACCATCGGCGGTGCTGCACCAGAGTCGGCAGATGGTTCGCAGGACACACTCGTCCTCACACCGGCGCAGCACAACACGGATGGCTTCTTCGCGGCGGTGATGCGAAGGACGGGATAGAGCCGTTCCTGGCTCAGGCAGCCCTCATCCGGCCTGCCGGCCACCTTCGCTCATTGCTTCGCAACGCCAGAAGGGAACTCTCACCACGAGCCCCTTCTCCCGTCCGCAGGATGGGAGAAGGTGGCCGACAGGCCGGATGAGGGTTCTTTCAGCGTGACGAGCGCTAAACCATCCTCCGCGCCAGAAACCGCGCCATCGCCTTGAGCGTCTCCTCGCTCACATGGTGTTCGATGCCCTCCGAGTCGATCCGGGCCGTCTCCTCCGAAACCCCAAGCGCCAGCAGGAACGTCTCCACGATCTTGTGCTTGCGCCGCCCGTCCTCGGCCATTTTCCAGCCATCGCCGGTGAGGAAGATCGAGCGGTAGGGTTCCTGTGAGACCAAGCCTGCATCCTGCAGGCGCTTCAGGGTCTTCACCACGGTGGCGTTTGCAACGCCCAGGCGCATGGCGATGTCCGATCCGCGCGCCTCGCCCTTTTCGTCGATCAGGTCGGCGATCAACTCCACATAGTCCTCCGCCAGTTCCGACTGGTGGTCGGACCTGATCCGGCGGAAGGCCGCCGAGCGGATCTTTGCCGCACCTGGCTTCTTTGCTGCCCGCGCCACGCTGGTGCTCCTGTGAGCGGCGGGAATTACCCTATTGCAATAGGTTTAGCCAATGCTAAACTTTCGGTCATGCGCGATGGCTCCAAGACGTCTGCCGAGGTGAACGCGGGTGAAACTGGCTGGCGTCGTGCCCGAGGCGAACCGCCACTGGTGGATGTATTCCGCTCGATTGAGATCACCGGCAAGGGATCGACATTCCGCCGCGCCATGGCCTTCATCGGGCCGGGCTATCTGGTGGCTGTGGGTTACATGGACCCCGGCAACTGGGCCACCTCCATCGCGGGAGGCGCGCAGTTCGGCTATGCGCTGCTGGCCGTGGCGCTGATGTCCAACATCATGGCGATCATCCTGCAGTCACTGTGCTCGAGGCTCGCCATCGGCTCAGGCCGTGACCTGGCGCAGGCCTGCCGGGATGCGTACCCCAGGCCCGTGGCCTTCGTGCTCTGGTTCTTCGCCGAGATTGCCATCATTGCAACCGATATCGCGGAGGTGGTGGGCACCGCCATCGGCCTCAACCTGCTGTTCGGCATTCCGCTGGAACTTGGCGTCGTCATTACCGCGCTGGACGTGTTCCTGATCCTGTGGTTGCAGCGCCTGGGCTTCCGCTGGATCGAAGCCTTCATCATCACGCTGCTGGGCGTCAT
>CAIYXE010000669.1 GCA_903930095.1 uncultured Hyphomicrobiales bacterium | reverse complement strand
GGTGCATGCCATCATGGGCCCCAACGGGTCCGGCAAGTCGACGCTTTCCTATGTGCTGTCAGGCCGTGCGGGATATGAAGTGACCGAGGGAGCTGTAACCTACAAGGGCGAGGACCTTCTGGAGATGGCGCCGGAAGAGCGGGCCGCCAAGGGTGTGTTCCTGGCCTTCCAGTATCCGATCGAGATTCCGGGCGTTGCCACCATGCAGTTCCTGAAGGTGGCGCTGAACGCCCAGCGCAAGGCGCGTGGCGAGAAGGAACTGTCCACGCCTGACTTCATGCGCATGGTGAAGGACAGGGCCGCCAAGCTGACCGTGAGCCAGGATATGCTGAAGCGTCCGGTGAACGTTGGCTTCTCGGGTGGCGAGAAGAAGCGCGCCGAGATCCTGCAGATGGCGGTGCTGGAGCCCTCGCTGTGCATCCTCGATGAGACCGACTCCGGCCTCGACATCGACGCGCTACGCGTGGTGGCGGACGGCGTGAACGCGCTGCGCTCACCCGACCGGGCGATGATCGTCATCACCCATTATCAGCGGCTGCTCGACTATATCGTGCCGGACTTTGTGCATGTGCTGTCCAAGGGGCGGATCGTGAAGTCGGGTGACAAGCACCTGGCGCTGGAACTGGAAGAGAAGGGCTACGGCGAATTCACGAAGGATGCGGCATGAGCATCGCGCTGTCCAGGACGGTCGCGGAGGAGGCGCTGGGCCTGTCCCTGCCGCACCGCCGCATGGAAGAGTGGCGCTGGACCGACCTGCGCCAGATGATCGACAAGCCCTATCCGCCGCGCCAGCAAGTGACGGCGGCGGCGGGCGAGGTCGAACGGCTGCTCTGTGCCTCGATCTTTCACGGGGTTGCGGCAACACGCATGGTGTTCGTGAACGGGCATTATGATGCCGCGCATTCCAAACTGGCGAATGATGCTGTGGAGATCATGGCAGAAGCGGACGAGCCGGTGCTGCAGATGAATGCCGCTTTTGCGACGGACGGCGCGCGGATCAGGCTTTCCGGCAATATCGACCGGCCGGTGGAGCTCGTCTTCATCGCCACCAATGCGGCACCCCGCACCATTGCCACGCGCAATGTGATCGAGGTGGCGGATGATGCCTCGGCCACCATCATCGAGACGCATCTGGGCGAGGGGAGCTATCTTTCGAACAGTGTCACCGAAATTCGCGTGGGCGCCAATGCAAGGCTGGACCGGGTGAAAGCGGAGATCGAGTCGCATGAGGCAACGCATTTGGCCCACACCCATGTGACGCTGGCGCGCAATGTGACCTTCCGGGATTTCACGCTCTCCACCGGTGCGCGGCTGAACCGCCAGAACGGGACCTACCGCTTCGATGGCGAATTCACCGATGCCAAGGTGTCTGGCGCCTATCTGCTGGCGGGCAAGCAGCATGCAGATACGCGGCTGGTGGTTGACCACCGCGTGCCGAATTGCGCCAGCCGTGAGCTGTTCCAGTGCGTGATGGATGACCATGCGCGGGGCATCTTCCAGGGCACGGTGATCGTGCGGCCGCATGCGCAGAAGACCGATGGCAAGCAGTCGAGCCATGCGTTGTTGCTGTCGGAGACGGCGGAGTTCGATGCGAAGCCGGAACTCGAGATCTATGCCGATGACGTGGCCTGCGGCCATGGCGCGACGGCGGGCGACCT
>CAIYXE010000668.1 GCA_903930095.1 uncultured Hyphomicrobiales bacterium | reverse complement strand
GCCGAAACGGCCCTGAACCGCCACGCCAGTGAGCGGAGAGACGCGCGGCAGGATGAGTTCGGATGAGTTACGCATGGAGTCTCTTGTTCTCCTTGTCGAAATGCATCGGGTCGCAGATTTCGCCTATCACGCAGGCGCCGCGCAGCCCGTCCCAGACCTGTACGATCTCACCATGGCGCGCCCGGCCGTTGGAGACCAGCGCAAGGCCGATCCACATGTCGAGCATGGGCGACCAGGCAACAGAGGTGACATAGCCCTGGTCATTGGCCATCGAGGGCTTGCCGTCCTTTTTCAGGATGTGGGCGCCGGAGCGGATGCGGTCTGAGGCGTCCACCGGGCGGATGCCGACGACGCATTGCCGGTTGGGGTCGGTCAGGCCCGGACGCTGCGCCATCATCCGTCCGATGTAGTCCTTCTTGGTGGACTGCATCTTGCCCATGCCGAGGTCGCCCGCCGTTGTGGTCCCGTTCAATTCGCCACCCGCCACATGGCCCTTCTCGATGCGCATGATGGAGAGCGCCTCGACGCCATAGGGCGTGATGCCGAATTCCGCACCGGCCTGCATCACCGCGCGTGCAGCCATGTTGCCATAGTCGGCAGGCACCGCCAGTTCGTAAGCGTGCTCGCCTGAGAAGGACAGCCGGAAGAGCCGCGCCGGAACACCGCCAAGGATGGTGACCTCAAGCGCCGCCATGTAAGGCACGCTCTCGTCCGTCATCACCAGATCATCGATGATCTTCTGCAGCGTGGGCCGCGCCTTCGGCCCGGCAACCGCCATCTGCGCCCATTGCTCGGTGACGGAGACATAGGTGACGTCCAGATCCGGGAACAGCGCCTGGTGGGCGAATTCCATCTGCGCCATCACCTTGGCGGCATTGGCCGTGGTGGTGGTCATCACATAGTGATCCTCGGCGAGGCGCGAGGTGGTGCCATCGTCATAGACGACGCCGTCCTCGCGCAGCATGAGGCCATAGCGCGCCTTGCCCACGGCGAGGGTGGAGAAGGTGTTGCAGTAGAGCTTGTCGAGGAAGGCCCCGGCATCCCTGCCCTGCACGTCGATCTTGCCCAGCGTCGAGACATCGCAGATGCCGACCGCATTGCGCGTGGTCAGCACCTCACGCGAGGCGGAGGCCAGCCAGTCCTCGCCTTCCTGCGGGAACCAGGAAGAGCGCATCCACAAGCCGGTTTCGACGAAGACCGCTCCCAGCTCCTCCGCCCAGTCATTGAGCGGCGTCTTGCGCACAGGCTGGAAATGGTGCCCGGTGAAGGGTCCCGCGAAGGCGCCGAAGGCAACCGGCGTGTAGAAGGGGCGGAATGTGGTGGTGCCCACCTGGTCCATCGTGCGGCCGGTCGCCTCCGCCATGATGGCGATGGCATTGACGTTGCCGAGCTTGCCCTGGTCGGTCGCCATGCCGGTGGTGGTGTAGCGCTTGGCGAGCTCGATGTCCTTGTAGCCCTCGCGCGCGGCGAGCGGCAGGTCCTTGGCGGTGGCGTCATTCTGGTAGTCGATGAAGGCCTTTGCCCGGGACCCCTTCACCCACCACAGCGGAGCGATGCTGAAGGCCTCGTCGCGGCACTTTGGAACATCGATGGTCTTGCCATCGAGCGCGCCCTTCGCAGCTCCATCGGCAAGGCATTCGGACAGCAGCATGCGGCCCGCGGCAGACCCCGCGGCAGAGAAGGCAGCACCCGTCTCCGGCGGCAGGAAGGCCAGCAGATTCGCATCCCACTTGGGCTTCGCACCCCTGTGGCAAGCGAGGTTGACGATGGGGCTCCAGCCCCCGGACATGGCCACGGCCTCGCAAGAGATATGCGTGCCATCGGTGAGGTGCACGGCCTTGACAGACTTGCCGCCCGTCACATCCGCAATCATCCGGCCGCGCAGCACGGGAACGCCCGCCGCATCGGCCTTGGACTCCTTGCGGCTGTCGATGATGGCCTCGACATGGACGCCATGGGCCTTCAGGTCCCGCGCGGTGCGGTAGGCGCAATCATTATTGCCGAAGACGACCACCGAGCGGCCCGCCGCCACGGCATAGCGATTGGCATAGTTGCGCATGGCGGAGGCGAGCATCACGCCCGGCACGTCATTGCCGCCGAAGGCCACGGGGCGCTCTTCCGCACCCGCCGCCAGCACGGCGCGCTTCGCGATGATGCGCCAATAGCGCTGTCGCGGCTCATAAGGGTCGGGTACCGCCACGTGATCATTCACGCGCTCCACCGCGCCCAACACATTGCCGTCGAACCAGCCCACCACGGTGGTGCGCGGCATGAGCGTGACGTTGGGAAGCGAGGCGAGTTCCGCGAGGACGCCCTGCGCCCAGTCGAGACCCGGCTGATTGCCGATCTCCTCACGTTCGAAGAGGAGAGAGCCGCCGAGTGCCGAGCCCTCGTCCGCCAGCACGACGCGCTTGCCGGAGCGGGCGGCGGCCAGCGCCGCCATCAGCCCGGTGGGGCCGGAGCCGATGACAGCCAGGTCGCAATGGGCATAGGCCTTCTCGTATTTGTCGGGGTCGGGCAGCTTCGACGCTGTGCCGAGACCCGCCGCACGGCGGATCAGGGGCTCGTAGATCTTCTCCCAGAAGCTCTTCGGCCACATGAAGGTCTTGTAGTAGAAGCCCGCGACGAAAATCGAGGAGGCGAGCGAGTTGATGGCGCCCACGTCGAATTCCAGCGAAGGCCAGCGGTTCTGGCTGTTGGCCACGAGCCCATCATAGAGCTCCGCCATGGTGGCACGGGTATTGGCTTCCTTGCGGCCGCCCTCGCGCAGCTCGACGAGCGCATTGGGCTCTGCCGCACCCGCCGTGATGACGCTCCGAGGCCGGTGATACTTGAAGGAGCGGCCCATCAGCGTGACGCCGTTGGCCAGCAGTGCGGAGGCCAGCGTATCGCCTGTGTGGCCGGTGAAGCGCTTGCCGTCGAAGGTGAAGGCAAGCTCCGTCGCCCGGTCGATCAGTCCGCCCTTTGCGAGACGATAGGAGCTCATGCCTTCGCTCCCTTCGCCTTGCCATAGTCGCGTGCCGTCACCGCGCCATGGACTTCATGCGTCTCGGTGTTGCGCGAGACGACGAGCCAGGCACGGCAGCCGGCGGAGTGATGGGCATATTCGTCGAAGCGCCCCCGCGGATTGTCACGCAGATAGACGTAGTCGAACCACTGGTCCATGGAGGCGGGATCGTTGGTGGTGGGGCGGGTTGGCTTCGCGTCACCGAGGAAGGTGAACTCCTCGACGGGGCGCGTGCCGCAATGGGGGCATGGGATGAGCATGGGCTTGATCCGTCAGTGCAGGTTCGGTGTGGCGCCCTGGCCCTTTTCGTCGAGCATGTGGCCGGTGCGGAACCGGTCCAGACGATAGGCGGCGTTGAGCTTGTGGGGTTCGTCCTTGGCGATGGTGTGCGCAAAGCACCAGCCGGAGGCGGGCGTGGCCTTGAAGCCGCCATAGCACCAGCCGGCATTGAGATAGAGACCCTGGATATGCGTCTTGTCGATGATGGGCGAGCCATCCATCGACATATCCATGATGCCGCCCCAGGATCGCAGCACGCGCACGCGGGCAATCGACGGGATCATGGCGACGCCCGCCTCCACCACATGCTCCACCATCGGCAGGTTGCCGCGCCGGGCATAGGAATTATAGCCGTCGATGTCGCCACCGAAGACGAGCCCGCCCTTGTCGGACTGCGAGACGTAGAAGTGCCCCGCACCGAAGGTGACAACGCCGTCGATATAGGGCTTCAGCCCCTCCGACACGAAGGCCTGCAGCACATGGCTTTCGATCGGCAGCTTCATGCCGGCCATGGCGGCCGTCTCGGAGGAATTGCCTGCCGTGGCGAGGCCCAGCTTCTTGCACTTGATGAAGCCCTTGCTGGTGTCCACACCCAGCACCTTGCCGTTTTCGATGCGGATGCCCTTCACCTCGCAATGCTGGATGATGTCCACACCGCGCGAATCAGCACCGCGGGCATAGCCCCAGGCGACGCCGTCATGGCGCACCGTGCCGCCGCGCCGCTGCAGCAGGCCGCCCTTGATGGGGAAGCGGGCGTTCTCATAGTCGAAGAAGGGATACATCTCGCGGACCGCCGCGCGGTCGAG
>CAIYXE010000667.1 GCA_903930095.1 uncultured Hyphomicrobiales bacterium | reverse complement strand
GTGGCCGCGACGCTGAAGGGGCTTTACGGCGCGGAGGTGCCGGGGAGCCTGTCAGTCAGGCCCTCGGTGTGGCTGCTGGGCCTTGCGATTGCGGTGGCGGGCAGCATGGGGTCAGCGGCCATGCAATTGTGGCGTGTCATGCGGATGCCGCTTCTTGAACCTGCACGGCCAAGGGCGTGGAGCCTTGCCTCCGAACGCACCGTGGGGCTGCAGGCGCTGGCGGGTGTGATGCTGCTTGCCGTTGCGGCGGGTGCTGCGGCCTGGGGCTCAGGACTGGCCGCGGGCTTTGTGGCGCTGGGGGCCATGCTGCTCGGCGCGGCGCTGCTGCTGCCGCTGCTGCTGTCGCGCGTGCTGAGGCTCGGCGCCCACCTCGCCCGCGGGGTGGTGGCGCAATGGTTCTGGGCGGACACACGCCAGCAGCTGCCGGGACTGTCTCTGGCGATGATGGCGCTGCTGCTGGCGCTTGCGGCCAATGCGGGTGTTGGCACGATGGTGCAGAGCTTCCGCCTGACCTTCACCGGCTGGCTGGACCAGAGGCTCGCCTCCGAGCTCTATGTCACCACGCGCTCCGGGGACGAGTCCGTGCGCGTGCGGGACTGGCTCGCCTTGCGCAGTGATGCGGTGCTGCCGATCTGGAACACCGAGGTGCGGATGTTCGGCCAGCCGGTGCAGATCTTTGGCGTTGCCGATCATGCGACCTACAGGGACCACTGGCCGATGCTGCAGTCGATGCCCGGCGCGTGGGACATGCTGGCTGAGGCCCAGGGCGTGCTGGCCAATGAGCAGCTGGCGCGGCGCGTGCCGCTGGCGCTCGGCGACATGGTCAGGCTGCAGGACGGGCGGAACCTGCCGGTGGTGGGCGTGTTCTCGGACTATGGCAATCCGAAGGGCCAGCTGCTGGTGAACACGGACCTGCTCACCGCGCTCTACCCGGATGCGAACCGGTTGCGCTATGCGGTGCGGGTTGCGCCGGACAAGGCCGACGAGCTGGCGGGCAGCCTGCGTGAGGCGTTTGCACTGCCGCCGGAGAACGTGATCGACCAGGCCACGGTCAAGGCCTTTTCGCTCCGCATCTTCGAGCGGACCTTCGCGGTGACGGCCGCTCTCAACGTGCTCACCCTCGGTGTTGCCTTCCTCGCGATCCTCGCCAGCCTGGTGACACTGTCCGGCATGCGGCTGCCGCAGCTTGCACCCGCCTGGGCCATGGGGATGACGCTCGGCAGGCTGGCGCGCCTCGAGATCATCCGCAGCATGGCGCTGGCGGCCTTCACGATGGCCGCGGCGCTGCCGGTGGGGCTGGCGCTGGCGTGGCTTTTGCTCGCCGTCGTCAATGTCGAGGCCTTCGGCTGGCGGCTTCCGATGCATGTCTTCCCGCTGGACTGGCTGTGGCTGTTCGTTCTGGCGCTGATCAGCGCAGGGCTGGCCGCCCTCATTCCGGCTCTCCGGCTGGTGCGGCTTTCTCCGTCCGATCTGCTCAAGGTCTTTGCGCATGAGCGTTAGGATCATTCTCCTTCTTCTCGCGCTGGCCTGGCCGGCGCCGGCGCTGGCGCAGGGCTTCGCGGGGCTTGGCAGCGACGCTGCGGGCTTCGCCCTGCCGCAGCGCGGAGCGCAACTCGTCTTCCCGCGCGATCATGGCGCGCATCCGGACTATCGCATCGAGTGGTGGTACCTGACGGCCAATCTCGAGGCTGCTGACGGCCGGAGCTACGGCGTGCAGTGGACGCTGTTCCGTACCGCCCTGGCGCCGGGCGAGCAGCAGGGATGGCAGAGCCCGCAGCTGTGGATGGGGCACGCGGGCCTTACCACGCCGGAGACGCATCATTCCGCCGAGCGGCTGGCGCGCGGCGGCGTCGGCCAGGCGGGCGTGAGGCTCTCACCCTTCGCCGCCACGATCGACGGCTGGTCGATGACGAGCCGTGCGGCGCCAGGCGCGGACGAACTCTCCGCCGTCGACATTACGGCCGCGGGCCGGGACTTTTTCTATGTGCTCGCGCTCGATGCTGAGGGCCCCCTCGTCAGGCAGGGCGAGGAGGGCTATTCCGTCAAGTCCGCGCAGGGCCAGGCGAGCCATTATTATTCGCAGCCCTTCTACCGCGTGAGCGGAGCGATCACGCTTGGCGGAAAGGAGATTGCCGTCTCCGGGCAGGCATGGTTCGACCATGAATGGTCATCCCAGCCGCTGGGTGCGGACCAGACGGGGTGGGACTGGTTCTCCTTCCACTTCGCCTCCGGCGAGAAGTTGATGGGCTTCCGCCTCAGGGATGGAGGCGGCGGCTTCACCTCCGCCACATGGATCAACCCCGATGGACGCCCCGAGCCGCAGCCTCCCGGCGCCCTGTCCGTGACGCCGCTCGCATGGGCGGAGGTGAAGGGCCGCAAGGTGCCGGTGCGCTGGCGCGTGGTGCTGCCGGGCAAGGGCGTGGATGTGACGACGCGCGCGCTGAACGAGCAGTCATGGATGGATACGCAGGTCTCCTACTGGGAGGGGCCGGTCTTCATCGAGGGATCGCATCCGGGGCGTGGATATGTGGAAATGACGGGGTATGAATAGCTTCCCCCTCGCCCCACTTGCGTGGGGGAGAGGAATGTGATCGGCAATAATGGTCAGATCTTGGGGCTGCGGTAGAGCGTCTTTCCGCCGGTGCTGATCTCGACGTCCACGAGATACTTTCTCATGCCTTCCGCGCTCATGGTGATGCCGAGGCCGGGGGCGGCGGGGACGTTCACTTCGCCGTTGGCGTCCGGTGTCAGATGCGTCTCGCTCATGTCCCAGGCGACGGACTTGGGCGCGAAGGGGTATTCGCAGATGCGGTGGGACTCGAGACCCGCATAGGGCTGCAGCGAGGCG
>CAIYXE010000666.1 GCA_903930095.1 uncultured Hyphomicrobiales bacterium | reverse complement strand
GTTCCTTTGGGGAGACGGGCGGCAGCACCTCAATTTCAAGATTGTGTATGGGCAAGTCCGAGGCGCGTGCCACAATGTAGTCGCCCAGGTTCCACTTGCCGTTGCCGGGACCATCCTCGAACCGCGGTAGGGTTTCGAGCAGGGCGTAGCCCACGCCCATCGCAAAGCCGCCCTGCGCCTGGCCTTCTACCAGTTCGGTGACGAGTGCCTCGCCGCATTCCAGCACGCTGTAGGCTTCGACGATATGCAATGCGCCGGATGCGCGGTCGATCTCGATGCGAACAACCGTGCCGCAGGACGAGGTGAATGAAGTGCCGATGCGGTTGTAGTCCGTCGGCGGGAAGAACACGAAGCTGCGGTCAAGCAGTTTGTAACTGCCACTGCCACGGCGGATGGACAGGGCGTCGATATCCGCTGTCCACTGCATGTCGTCGATTGGGAAGGCGGCCTGTGCCCATGCCCAGCGCGAGAAGGCATGGGCGATCGCGCCCGTGACCCCTTCTTGCTCATGCGCCTTTGCCGCCACGTCGGCCTGCGCGAGCGGTGGAAGTCCGGACAGGATGAGTTCCTCTCCCTGCCAGAATGCCTGCTCGAAGAGGAACGCGCGTGGATCAGCGGGCGCAATGCCCCAGAGGGCAAGCGCTGCTGGCCACATGCCGAAGCGGAAAATGATCCGTGCCGCCTGTGCCGAAGCCTGCGTTCCGACGTGAGCCCCGATCGATGCGGTGCTGGCGGTGCTGATCTCCGGCACCCAACGCGGGTTTTTCGCGGCCGCGTCCTGCTGGTCTTGGGTGATGGTATAGGGATCGCCGGTGGTGGAGAGTTCCAATTCATCATATGTGTCAATCCGGGCAACAGCGACGGCCGATGCCGCACGGCCCAGAATGGCTTCGATTCGCCGTGCCACCGCAGTGCCGATGCCGTTTCCCATTTCCACGGAATCGGTGTGAATGGTGATCGACCCATCGGGCGCAAGCTCGACCCGGCCCAGCGAGCAATCGGCCCCGGTGCCATAATCCTTGGTGCAGCAGGCGGTTCCGGTGCCGACGAGTGTGCCTACCGTGGTGGCCTTGTGCATGGAACGTTTACGCCAGATCGGATGCGCCTCCAGCTTGTCCAGTATCTCCGGGGTACGTACCGACACCGTCCACGGGTTGCCCGTCATCGAGGGGCCGCCGGTCTTGAGAAGGTTTCGGCGGCGCAACTCGATCGGATCGACCTTGAGTTCGACTGCCGCCTCGTCGATCAGGGTCTCGAGTGCCGTCATGGTCTGCAGCGTTCCGTAGCCTCGCATTGAACCTGCCGTAACGCCGTGCGAGTGCTCCGCCACCGTGGTAACGTCGACCTTGGGAATGTCGTAGATACCAATTGCTGCCGTGGCCCCCACGATCGCTACGCTCGCCGAATAATTCGCAAGTCCGCCGCCGTCGAGAATGTGGTCGCCTGCAAAGGCTGCAATTCTGCCACTGGTCTTGTCGATGCCTATCTGGGAACGGATGCGGAAGGGATGTCGCTTGATGCCGCCCTGAAACTGCTGGAAGCGGTCATGCGCCAACCGGATCGGCTTGCCTGGAAAGAATACGGCCGCCAGAGCCACGTAGAGCGGAAACGGCGTGTGGTCACGTCCGCCAAAGCCGCCGCCGATATAGGCAAAGCGCCCGTCGATGCGTGCTGGCCTGATAGCCGTTTCGGCCTCGCCGAGCATGAAGGCCACCGCACTGGCCGCCTCGTATGGTGACTGCACGCCCAGAACGATCTCAAGCGCCTGCTTGTCCGGTGCATACCAGGCAAGGCCGCACTCAGGTTCGAGAAACATCGGGTCCACGGACTGGGTTTCGAAATTCCGGTCGAGCACCAGCAACCCGGCATCAGGCGACGCCAGCGCGGACCGGATGTCCTCTCCCAGCGCGGCGCCGCGCGTATAGGCCTCGTCCGTCTTGGG
>CAIYXE010000665.1 GCA_903930095.1 uncultured Hyphomicrobiales bacterium | reverse complement strand
GGGCCCTTGTAGGGCACCTGGCCCTCGATGCCTTCGGGCACGAGCTTGAGGTTGTCCTTCACCTCCTGCTGGAAGTATCGGTCAGCCGAACCCCGGGCCATGGCGCCCACCGAGCCCATGCCGCGATAGGCCTTGTAGCTGCGGCCGTTGTAAAGATAGACCTCGCCCGGGCTCTCGTCCGTTCCCGCCAGCAGCGATCCGATCATGGCGACCTCTGCTCCGGCGGCCAGTGCCTTGGCGAGATCGCCCGAGAGCTTGATGCCGCCATCGGCGATGACCGGAACGTCCTGCCGGGCACCCTCCTCCGCGCAGTCCATGATGGCGGAGAGCTGCGGCACGCCCACCCCCGCGACGACGCGCGTAGTGCAGATCGAGCCTGGTCCGATGCCGATCTTGACGGCATCAGCACCTGCATCGACCAGCGCCTTGACGGCTTCGGCGGTGGCGACGTTGCCCGCCACGATCTGCACTTTGTTGGAAAGCTTCTTGAGGCGCGTCACCTGCTGGATCACATTGGCGGAATGGCCATGCGCGGTGTCGACCACGATGAGGTCAACACCGGCATCGACCAGCATCTCGGCGCGCTCAAAGCCCGCATCACCCGTGCCAGTGGCAGCACCCACCAGCAGCCGCTCATGCTCGTCCTTGGCGGCGAGCGGGTGGTCGGCGGCCTTCTCCATGTCGTTGACGGTGATCAGCCCCACGCATTTGTAGTCGTCATCGACGACGATGAGCTTCTCGATGCGGTATTTGTGGAGAAGGCGCTTGGCCTCGTCCCGGTCAACGCCCATCCTGACGGTGACGAGGTTCTCGTTGGTCATCAGGTCAGCCACCTTCATGCCGAGGTCGGTAGCGAAGCGCACATCGCGGTTGGTGATGATGCCGACCAGCCGGCCGGCGCCGTCCACCACGGGAATCCCAGAAATCCTGTGGCGCTCCTTGAGCTGCAGCACGTCGCCCAGCGTCGCATCAGGGGCGATGGTGATGGGATTCACCACCATGCCCGATTCGAAGCGCTTCACCTGGCGCACCTGGGTGGCCTGCTCGGCGGGCTCCAGGTTCTTGTGGATGATGCCGAGGCCCCCGGCCTGCGCCATGGCGATGGCGAGGCGCGCCTCCGTCACCGTGTCCATGGCGGCGGCGATGATCGGGATCGAGAGTTTGAGCGACCTGGTGAGCCGCGTCGCCGTCCGCACCTGGGCGGGCAGAACGGAGGACGCGCCGGGCTTCATCAGCACGTCGTCGAAAGTGAGATATTCCGGGATCTGGCGCGGCATGTGCCAACCTCTCAAAAACAAGGAGACTCAAGGGGAGATTGACGGCTGTCCTTAACACCGCCGCGACGCCGGGAGCAAGGCCCGGACTTGCAAATCTGTCCGGTTGGCGACTATCTGTGTGGACATGATTTCACAACGCGCCCGCTATGCCTTCAAGGCGATGGTCGCCCTGGCCAAGGCAAAGCCGGGTGAAGGCCTGCAGATCCGCCAGCTGTGCGAGCAGGAGAAACTGCCGCGGAAGTTCCTTGAGCAGATACTGCTGACGCTGAAAGCGGCTGGCTACGTCACAAGCCGGCGCGGACGGGATGGCGGCTACGAACTCCTGAAACCGGCCGATGCCATCGTGATCGGCCCCCTGCTCAGGGCGATCGATGGGCCCATTGCGCCGCTTCCATGCCTGTCCCGCACCGCTTACCGCAAGTGCGAGGACTGCCGCGACGAAGCCCATTGCGAACTGCGGATCGCCTTTTCCAAGGCCTATGCACAATATCTGTCTGCGCTTGAGACAACCACCCTCACGGAAGTGATGCACGCTGCTTCGAATGAGACGGAGGCCAGCCGGAAGGCGGTCGCCGATGTGCTGCTAAGCGATTGATTTAACTCAATAGAACATTTTGTTCGTTAAAACGAACAATCTTGCTTGTAATCTATACTAATTCTGTCTAGTATTAGGTATACAAGCCAACCACGGAGGTTCACCCCATGCTTGTTCAGACCCGCCGCTCACTGCTTCTGGCTGCCGCCGCCCTGTCCTTCGCCTTCACGGCCGCAACGGCCCAGGCCGACAAGGTACTGCTCAACGTCAGCTACGACCCGACCCGCGAGTTCTACAAGGAATTCAACGAGGCCTTCGCCGCCGACTGGAAGGCGAAGACCGGCGAGGCGATCACCATCAACCAGTCGCATCGCGGATCGGGCAAGCAGGCCCGCGCGGTGATCGACGGCCTCGACGCCGATGTCGTCACGCTGGCCTTGGCCGGCGACATCGACCAGATCGCCAAGAACACCGACAAGCTGCCGAAGGACTGGGCCACCAAGCTGCCTCACAATTCAGCCCCCTACACCTCCACCATCGTGCTCATCGTGCGCAAGGGTAATCCCAAGGGCATCAAGGACTGGGGAGACCTCGTGAAGGAGGGCGTGCAGGTGATCACGCCGAACCCCAAGACCTCGGGCGGCGCCCGCTGGAACTACCTCGCCGCATGGGCCTATGCCGAAAAGGCGCTGGGTGGTGACGAGGCCAAGGTCAAGACCTGGATCAGTGACCTCTACCGCAATGTGCCGGTGCTCGACACCGGTGCGCGCGGCTCCACAACCACATTCGCCCAGCGCGGCATCGGCGACGTGTTCATCAGCTGGGAAAACGAGGCGCACCTCGTCCAGAAGGAATTCGGAGCAGAGAACTTTGAGATCGTCGTTCCTTCGCTGTCGATCCTGGCAGAGCCGCCGGTTGCGGTGATCGAGGGCAACGCCAAGGCCAAAGGCAATCTCGAGGCCGCGCAGGCCTATCTCCTGTTCCTCTATTCGCCTGCGGGCCAGAAGCTTGCCGCGCGGCATTTCTTCCGCCCGGTCGATCCTTCCGCCGCTGACCCCGCCGATATCGCACGCTTCCCCCAGCTCGAGCTCGTTTCGATCGACAAGGACTTCGGCGGCTGGTCACAAGCGCAGAAGACGCACTTCGCCGACGGCGGGCTCTTCGACCAGATCTACAAGCCGACCATCTGAGCATGAGTGCGCCGTACTCCCTGCGGCAGCCGAGCGTCATCCCGGGTTTCGGGCTGGCGCTCGGCCTCACGCTGGCAGCCCTCAGCCTCATCGTGCTGTTGCCACTCGCGGCCCTCGTGCTGCGGGCGGCCTCCATCGGACCACAGGCATTCTTCGAGATTGCCACAGACCCGCGCACGCTCGCCGCCCTCAGGCTGTCCTTCGGTACGGCCCTGCTCGCGGCGGCCGTCAACGCCGTGTTCGGACTGCTGATCGCCTGGGTCCTGGTGCGCTACCGCTTTCCCGGACGCCGCATCATCGATGCGGCGGTGGACCTGCCCTTCGCGCTGCCCACAGCCGTCGCCGGAATCGCCATGGCTGCGATCTATGCGCCCAACGGGCCCATCGGGTCGATTGCGCAGTCACTCGGCTTCAAGATCGCCTACACGCCGCTCGGCATCACAATCGCCCTGATCTTCATCGGGCTGCCCTTCGTGGTGCGCACGGTTCAGCCGGTGCTGGAGGAGGTGGAACAGGACATCGAGGAGGCGGCAGCCCTGCTTGGCGCTTCACGCGCCCGCACCGTGTTCAAGGTTGTGCTGCCGCATGTCTATCCTGCCCTTCTCACCGGATTTGCGCTCGCCTTCGCGCGAGGGGTCGGCGAATACGGCTCGGTGATCTTCATCGCGGGCAACATCCCGCAGGTCTCGGAGATTGCACCGCTTCTCATCGTCATCAGGCTTGAGGAGTTCGACTATGGCGGGGCGACCGTCATCGCCACTCTGATGCTCACCATCGCCTTCGCCATGCTGTTCCTCATCAATGCCCTGCAAGCCTGGAGCCGGAAAAAACATGGCCATGTCTGACCGCTTCCTGCCACTCGCCCATGCGCCGGAGCGCGCGACTGGCGAGACGGCCTTCACCCGGCTGTTGCTCATCTCGCTCGCGGCGCTCTTCCTGGTGGCGATCCTTTTCCTGCCGCTCATTACGGTGTTCATCGAAGCGTTCCGGAAGGGCGCGGGCGTCTTCCTCGAGAGTTTCGCAGAACCAGATACCCAGGCTGCGATCCGTCTCACACTTATGGTGGCGGCAATCGCTGTTCCGCTCAACGCCATCATCGGGATTGCCGCCGCATGGGCCATCGCCAAGTTCGCGTTCAAGGGCAAGAACCTGCTCCTGACGATGATCGACCTGCCGTTCTCGATCTCGCCCGTCATATCCGGCCTCGTCTATGTGCTGCTCTTCGGCGCCCATGGCTGGCTGGGGCCATGGCTCACCGCGAACGGCATCGAGATCATCTTCGCGGTGCCAGGCATCGTGCTCGCCACCGTGCTCGTCACATTTCCCTTCGTGGCGCGCGAGCTGATCCCGCTCATGCAGGCGCAGGGCACGGCAGAGGAAGAGGCAGCCCTCACGCTCGGCGCGTCCGGCTGGTTCACGTTCTTCCGCGTCACGCTGCCCAACGTGAAATGGGCCCTGCTTTATGGCGTGCTGTTGTGCAACGCGCGCGCCATGGGTGAGTTCGGCGCGGTCTCCGTCGTCTCAGGTCACATCCGTGGGCTCACGAACACCATGCCGCTCCACGTCGAGATCCTCTACAACGAATACAATTTCGTGGCGGCCTTCGCGGTCGCCTCGCTGCTCGCAGGCCTCGCCCTTCTCACGCTCATCGCAAAGAGCCTTCTCGAGTGGCGCTTCGCGGGCGAACTCGCAGCCGGCCGGCGTCATTGAATCTCAGGGAGTAAAACGAATGTCCGTACCCGTGCGGGTCCAAGACCTCGAAAAGAATTTCGGCCGCTATCCGGCGCTGAAGAGCGTATCGCTCGATATCGCGGCGGGCGAACTCGTCGCCCTTCTGGGGCCTTCGGGCTCCGGCAAGACCACGCTGCTGCGCGCCGTCGCCGGGCTCGAGCAGGCTGATGGCGGCCACGTCTTCTTTGGCGACATCGACGCCAACGGCCTGTCTCTCCGCGAGCGGCGCATCGGCTTCGTGTTCCAGCACTATGCGCTGTTCCGCCACATGCGGGTCTTCGAAAACGTCTCCTTCGGGCTCAGGGCCAGGCCCCGCGCGTCGCGGCCCTCCCCGGAGGCAATCCGGCGGAAGGTCAGCGAGCTGCTGAGCCTCGTGCAGCTCGAAGGGCTCGAGACGCGCTATCCCGCCCAGCTCTCGGGCGGCCAGCGCCAGCGCGTGGCGCTGGCGCGCGCACTCGCCATCGAGCCGCGCGTGCTGCTGCTTGATGAACCCTTCGGCGCGCTCGATGCCCGCGTCCGGAAAGACCTCCGCAAATGGCTGAAGGACCTGCACCGGCGCATCGGCCACACAACCCTGTTCGTGACGCATGACCAGGACGAGGCCTTCGAACTCGCCGATCGCATCGCCATCCTCAACAATGGCGTGATCGAGCAGGTGGGGACTGCCGAAGACATATTGCAACGTCCCGCAACAACCTTCATCGCTTCCTTCATCGAAGGCATCGCTCACCGGCCGCGCGTCCCACAACTTGGGGCGGCAGCGGAGTGAGAAACAGTTTACCCGTCGATCACTCTGTGGCGGCCGCTGAATCCGACTTGGGATAATAGTCATAGTGCCAGGGCTCGTCCGGATTGGCGAGCGGTCCGACGAAGGAGGGTCCGGCTGCCGTGATGCTGGCCTTCAGCTTCTGGTCCCAGCCTTCGGCCCGCCAGACGCTTTCCACCTGCTTGCCGTTGGCACCAGCATGGATGCGCCCGTCCAGCATGACCTGGAAGTCGATGGCGCTGGCCCGGCCGTGGAGAGTCATGCCCGGCGCGGCGAGGTTGGGGCGCTTCGAGGGCTGGTAGCCACGGAGCCACTGGGCCAGCTTCTTGGGGTCCGGCACGGCGCCTGCCTCGCCGAAGGCAGCAGCGAAGGCGGCCTGCATCTCAGCTGCTGCGGCCCCGACGGATTCATTGGAATTCCACTTGGCGATCTGTTCATCGAGGCTGCGCGTGGTGCCGTGGACATAGAGTTCACGGCCCGGATTGGCGTCCCTGAAATGCGCCTTGACGGCGTCGACCTCGGCCAGGAGCGCCTTCTGCGCGGGCGAACCTTCGAAGGCCTTGATCTCGGCATCCGTCCAGCTCCAGCGCTCCGCCAGTGCCGCTCCGGCGCGCACATAGCTTCTGAGCGCCAGCAGCTTGCGGCCCTTGTCCGGAATCTGCGCCAGCGCCTCAGCCGAAGGGGGCGGGGCAAGTGCGGTCAGCACTTCCTCAAGCGAGGCTGGCGCTGCGGCAAGGGAGGGAGCGGAGAATGGGCCCGCAGCCAGTGCGGCGGCCATCATCACCGTGCACAGCGCCAGCCGCCATTGCCGTTGCGTCCTCTGCCCGATCTCCGCCATGACCCGCGCCCCTTCCCCTGGATAAGAAAGAGTAGCGCATGTACCGCCAGGGTTGAAGCCGGATTCTGGAGCGCCGGACGATCAGCCGAACAAAACGCCGCCCGTCAGTTGCCGCGGAAGCCCGTCGCCAGAACGAAGAGCTCTGCGGAATCGTCCCGGCTGGCCATCGGCTTCACGTGGCGGACGGTGGCAAAGTCCTTCTTCATCAACTTCAGCATCTCCCCTTCCGTGCCGCCGCGCAGCACCTTGGCGAGATAGGTGCCGCCGGGCTTCAGCACCTGCCTGGCGAAGTCATAGCCAGCTTCCGCAAGGGTCATGATCTGGATGTGGTCGGTCTGGCGGTGGCCCGTGGCATGGGCGGCCATGTCGGAGAGCACGCAATCGGCCTTCTCGCCCCCCAGCGCCTCGATCAGCAGGGCGGGGGCATCCTCCTCGAGGAAGTCCT
Source organism: uncultured Hyphomicrobiales bacterium (assembly GCA_903930095.1). Lineage (GTDB taxonomy): Bacteria > Pseudomonadota > Alphaproteobacteria > Rhizobiales > Aestuariivirgaceae > Aestuariivirga. The sequence goes on along the minus strand of CAIYXE010000665.1, from coordinate 4,825 downwards.
TCTTGAAGATGGTGACGGAGGGAATGGGATCCATGCCATGCATATCGATGGCGATGACGCGGCCCTTGCCCTCCTCCGCCTTGACGCGCTTCACCGCCACCTGGCTCCAGCCGCCGGGTGCGGCACCCAGGTCCACGATCCGGCCGCCGGGCTTGAGGAAACGGTACTTGTCGTCGATCTCGATCAGCTTGAAGGCGGCGCGCGAGCGGTAGCCAAGCTTGCGGGCCTCCTGCACGTAAGGATCGTTCAACTGGCGTTCGAGCCAATTCTTCTGCGACACAGTGCGGCCCTTGCCGGTCTTGACGCGCACCTTGAGGCGCATGCCCGGCTTCTTGCCGCTGCCCGGGCGGCTCACCGGCTCCTCCCATAGGTGCCGTCCTGCTTCATCAGCAGGGTGAGGATGCCCTCGCGCAGGCCCCTGTCCGCCACCCGGATGCGCTCCGCCGGGAAGGCGAGGCGGATTTCCTCCAGAATCGCGCAGCCCGCCAGAACGAGGTCGGCGCGCTCGCGTCCGATACAGGGATTTGCGGCACGCTGCTCATAGCTGGCGCTGAGCAGGCGCGCGGTGACGGCGCCAATGTCGGCGCTGTTCAGCCAGCAGCCATCGACACGCGAACGGTCGTAGCGCTGGAGACCCAGCTGCACGCCTGCAATCGTCGTCACCGTTCCGGACGTGCCGAGGAGATGCGATGGCACGGGCGGCCGCCCGCCGTTCGCCGCCGATACCCGGCCCGCGAACTCGCGCAGCATGGGACGAAGATGATCGCGCATCGCCGCGAAGGACTGCGGTGTGACGTCCACGCCGCCGCCGAACTGCTCCGAAATCGTGACGACGCCGGCGGCGAGCGAGGTCCACGCCACGGTCTCGAAGCGCTGGCCGTTGCGCCGCATCCACAGGACCTCCGTGGAGCCGCCGCCGATGTCGAACACCAGTGCCGTCTCGGCCTCACCGTCCACCAGCGGTTCCGCGCCCACGGCGGCAAGCCCGGCTTCCGTCTCACGGTCGATGATCTCGAGGCGAAGGCCCGTCTCCTCCCGCACGCGGGCGATGAAGTCGGGGCCGTTGCCGGCCATGCGGCAGGCCTCGGTGGCAACCAGCCGCACCTTTTCCACATTGCGCCAGCGCAGCTTGTTGGCACAGACCCTGAGCGCGTCAATGGTGCGCGCCATCGCCTCGTCGCTGAGGCGGCCGGTCTGGGCGAGCCTCTCGCCCAGCCGCACAATGCGGGAGAATGCGTCAACCACCGAGAAACCATTTTGCGATGGCGTGGCGATCAGCAGCCGGCAATTGTTCGTGCCGAGATCGAGCGCGCCATATAGCCCGCCCGGCGGCTGCTCGCGCGAGACGGACCTGCGCTGGGCGGAATGCCCATCACCGGCCGGTTTGCGCCGTGACCGGTTCATGCCCGGCCTCATGGTCGCATCCACGTCCAAACCTTTCGGGAACATGCCCCGCGCTCAACGGAAAACCGGAGCGGCGGCGGCTGTTCCTGCAATCATTGCGTTAAGCCGAATGTAACAGGTTCGCGCGCTGCCTCAAAGAAAATATGGTTGCCGCGGCCCGCCGCCGGGTTAACCCGGCATTGACGCGTGAACCCATAGAAAAGCCACCTCAGGGGTTTTGTCATGCGTACATTTGGTCCGAAGTGGTTCAAGGAAGACTCGCTCATCGGCGATTACTCGGACCATCTGGGCCTGGCACTCACCCAGAAGAAGCAGGCGGTTGCACTGCATGCCGCCAAGGTGGATGCGGAACTCGCCTCCAAGGCCAAGTCCGAGTTCATCGCCAACATGAGCCATGAACTGAGAACGCCGCTCAACGCCATCATCGGCTTCTCAGACATGCTGCATACCCGCACCATCACCGACGCCGAGAAGTCGCACCAGTACACCGGCTACATCAAGCAGGCAGCAGAGCACCTGCTCGAACTCATCAATTCGATCCTCGACGTGTCGAAGATCCAGGCCGGCAAGCTGTCGGTGGAGAAGGAACCGGTCGAATTCCCGCCCATCCTCTCCTCCTGCCTGCTGATCGTCGAGGCGAAGGCGCGCGAGAAATACATCGCCGTCAACTGCCAGGTGGACCGCAACCTTCCCCTGCTGCTCGGCGACGGGCTGCGCCTGAAGCAGATCCTCATCAACCTCCTCGGCAATGCCGTCAAATTCACGCCGGAGAAGGGGCGTGTCAGCGTCGAGGCGCTGGTTCTCGACGAGGACCGCGCCGCCATCACCGTGACGGACACCGGCATCGGCATGTCGCCCGGCGAGATCGAGACCGCGCTCAGGCCCTTCGGCCAGATCGACACCGGCTTCAACAAGCGCCACGAAGGCACGGGGCTTGGGCTGCCGATCGCCTATGCGCTGACCCGCATGCACGGCGGCGAACTCAGGATCGAGTCCGAAAAGGGACGCGGCACGCGCGTCACCATCAACCTCCCCACCGTGCGCGGCACGGGCGGCGGCAACAACCTGCATTGAGACCCATGACGATGAACCTCTCCCACGCCACGATCGAGCCCCCCGCACGAACCAGGCTTCATCCGCAGGACCGCGTCGGCCGCATCGTTGCGGTCACCGGCGCGCATGCCGTGATCCTGATCGACGGTGATGACGGGCTCCAGCCCAAGCGCACGCCGGAGATCGGCACGCTGCTCCGGGTGGATACGCCGCGCTCGGTGTCGCTCTGCATGGTCTCCGCACTGTCCTCTCCCATGCCGTCGCATGCAGGCGAGGAGCAGGAACTGCGCATCATCGAGGTGGAGTTCTTCGGCGAGCTGACCAAGGACGCGGACGGATTTCCAATGTCCTTCCGGCGTGGCGTCTCCTGCTATCCCTCGCTCGGCGATATCCTTTACCGGGCATCGACGGAGGAACTGGGCAAGGCCTATGCCTGCGACACGGAATCCGCCATTCGCGTCGGCCACATCGCGCAGGAGCCTGCCATCCCCGCGATGGTCAAGATCGACGAGATGCTGGGCAAGCACTTCGCCATCCTGGGCTCCACCGGCACCGGCAAGTCCTGCACCGTCGCGCTGATCCTGCGGCGCATCCTCGAAAAGAACCCGCAGGCGCACGTGCTGCTGCTCGACGTGCACCGCGAATACGCCCACGCCTTCGGCGAACTGGCCGAGGTGATCGGCCCGTCCAACATGCACCTGCCGTTCTGGCTGCTCAACTTCGAGGAGATCGTCGAGATCCTCATTGGCCAGCAGCCCAACCGCGAGACCGACATCGAGGTGCTGCGCGAGCTGATCCCCATCGCCAAGGCACGCTATATGAACAACCAACGGCGCGACCGCAGCCCGCTGCAGCGCCACAGGGATCCGGTGGAGCCCGGCGCGCTGGGCGTCGACACGCCCGTGCCCTACCGCACCTCCGACCTCATCGGCATCCTCGATGAGCATATCGGCAAGCTGGACCTGCGCGGCGAGCTCGCCCCCTACAAGCGGCTGAAGGCAAGGCTCGAATCGATCAGCCGCGACCAGCGCTATGCCTTCATGTTCGGCTCGCTCACCATCCAGGACACCATGTCCCAGGTGCTCTCGCGGCTGTTCCGCATTCCCGTCAACGGCAAGCCGATCGCCATCCTGGAGCTTGGCGGGCTTCCCTCAGAGATCATCAACGTCGTGGTGTCGGTGCTGGCGCGGCTCGCCTTCGACTTCGGCGTCTGGAACGCCGGCCAGGTGCCCTTGACCTTCGTCTGCGAGGAAGCCCACCGCTACGTGCCGGTCGACAAGACGCTCGGCTTCGAGCCGACCAAGCGCGCCATCTCGCGCATCGCCAAGGAGGGCCGCAAATACGGCATCTCGCTCTGCATCGTGTCGCAGCGCCCGGCGGAACTGGACGCCACCATCCTCTCCCAGTGCAACACCATCTTCGCCATGCGCCTTGCCAATGAGCGCGACCAGCAGATCCTGCGCGCCGGAATTTCCGATGCCGCGGGAAGCCTGCTCGAGTTCATGCCCACCATGGGAACCGGCGAGGCGATCACCTTCGGCGAGGGCGTGGCCATTCCCACCCGCATCAAGTTCGACATCCTGCCCGCCGGTGAATGGCCCAAGAGCAACACCGCCTCGGTCACCAAGAGCTGGGCGCGCGAGATCCCCGCCGAGGGCTTCCTCAACGAGATCGTCATGCGCTGGCGCGCCCAGAGCTTCACACCCGACCAGCAAGCCTCCGACATGCCGCAGCCAGGCGGCCCCCTCCCCCACGCCGCCGAGCCACAGCCACAGCCCGTTGCACAGGGATTCGCCTCACTTCGCCGGGCCAGCCCGATGTCCGCACCCACCCCGGAGGCCCCCCCGCCCCGCACGAACGCCGCCGCAGCCCTCGCCGGCAAGCCCCCCGCCCAGCAGCAGCAGAGCCTCGAAAGCCTGATCCGCCAGTTCCGCAGCTAAACCGGCATCCAGCGCGGGGGATAATCCTCTTGCGCATCCCCCCCTCTGCCGCTATCAACCGCCCACGAAACAGCCGTTGGGGGATCGTCTAACGGTAGGACCGCGGACTCTGACTCCGCTAGTCTAGGTTCGAATCCTAGTCCCCCAGCCATCTGATTTATTTGGCAGTTCTCCACTGATGAATTGAACCTGATAGACCAGTTCGGGAATTTCGCTGGGCGTTTTCGGTCCAGTATTCTCTTTCGGCATCCGCAGTCGACGCCAAGCTCGTATCATCGTCCCGCAGAGCTGCCGAGCGCTTCTGTCATTTGCAGGAGCCGTTCGGCGACCATGCGGATGTCGTCGTCACTCGTGATGAGAGGCAGCGACACACCGATCGATATCTCGTCCTTTGCTGTCGCAGAGAGCCCTGCCGCGAGGGCCGCACG
>CAIYXE010000664.1 GCA_903930095.1 uncultured Hyphomicrobiales bacterium | reverse complement strand
GTCGATTATCGCGTGCTGTGGGGCGATCCCTCCGGCCCCCGCGTCTGGGCCGATCTCGATTCGTATCTGGCCACCACCTTCGCCCATCCCAAATCCGTCGCCGACCTGCCCGTCCGCGCCGCCTGCATCGACACCGGCGGCCACCACACCAAGGCGGCCTACGAGTTCTGCCGCACCCGGCTGGCCCGGCGCATCTGGGCGATCAAGGGCCGTGGCGGCATCGGCATCCCGGTCTGGCCCCGCCGTCCCACCCGTGTGCGCGGCAAGGTGCCGCTGTTCATCGTCGGCGTCGATGCGGTCAAGGACGCCCTCTACGCCCGGCTGCGCCTGACCGAACCCGGCCCCGGCGCCGTCCATTTCCCGCGCCGGATGGATGCCGACTATTTCCGCCAGCTCACCGCCGAGCGCGTCGTCACCCGCTACGACCGGGGCCGCCCGATCCGCTCGTGGCAGCCCAAGCGGGACGGCGAGCGCAACGAGGCGCTGGACACCTTCGTCTATGCCACCGCTGCCCTGCACGGTCTCGTCGCCATGGGACTACGGTTGAACGAAGAGGCGGGGGCGATGGCGATGCTGCCGCCGCCCGAGCCGCGCGAGGCTGCTCGCGTGATCAGATCCGCATGGATGATGTAATAATATGATGAACCAAGCGATTTCAGACGCTCTACTTTGCTATCTCCCGTGCTGCATCGGCATCTCCAAAGTAATCAGATTTAATGTTTTCAATTCCTTCGACAATCTCATACTGCCGAATGCTGTTCAGTAGCCCGTCATCACGAAGAAATTCGACCTGCCTCGCCATATAGTCGCGAAGGACAGGGGCCGCATCAGTGCAAATGCTATTCCGCCCCTCTTGGATTGCAACGCGGGCGGTGACGCCGCTGCCAGCGAAGAAATCGAGGACAGTCGAGCCGGGGTATGACAGGGCGCGAATTAGCCGCTCAATGACTACGGCAGGCTTTTGGGTTGGGTGCCCCACGCGCTCAAGCGAGTTGCCGTTCAAGCGAGACATGCGCCAGACGTTTGTCGGATTGCGTCCCTTTTCAACAGACTCAGGATTGAGCCTCTTGTCCTTCATGTAGGCGGCCTTGGTTTCCTCGTCATATGGCTCGCGCACGGCATCTAGGTCGAAGACATACTTCTTGGTTTTTGCGAACCAAGCGATCTCCTCGTGCCGGTTAGCAAAGAAACGCTGGGCACTCATCCCGTTTGGGTAGTTCCAGATGATGAGGTTCGCGAGCAGCATCTTGCTGTGTTCTCGCATATGAGAAATGATCGAGAGTAGATCGCCCGAACCAGCCTCCCCCTGATACTGCAACCCCCCGAAAATAGCGATACTTCCGGTAGGTGCCAGTACGCGCTCGGCCTCGGCAAGCCACCGACTCGCCCATCCGATGTAATCCATGTGGTCGTCCCAATCCGCTAGCATGATGTTGTATGGCGGATCGCAAATAATTAGCTGAATAGTATCGCTAGGTATTTTTGCCAGCACGTCTAGACAATCCGCGACATCAAAGATGTGCCGCGTACTTTTATCCGTGGGTGCCGACAGTAGTGCCTCGGAAGAATGTTTCAGCCCAGACTTCCTAAGCGCGTTCATCGCGCGATGGCCTGCATTTCGGTGCGATCGGTTCGCCATTCAGACTTCTACCTTCATTTTCTGTGCGTCGGATGACTTTGGAATCATGCACGCTACGTCGATCCGTAGTCCAGGGATTTCATACACGACTAGCGTACAAATCATCCGCGATGACTTTGAGCGATGTTCTGGCAACGTCAAGCATTACTTCGGCCATTTCCCCCGCTTTCCAAGACGCCGCCTGACAATAGAGCGAAGCAATCTGGAGCATGTGATCAAAATCACCAGCCTTGACGATGATATTCTCACAGTAATTATTGTTGATATCACGGGAATGGCTGCTGGCCGTTACTCGGTCGATGCGATTCAACATCCCAGAGTCATAGACCACACGGACCACACGGCCATCGGGGCGAGGCACATCGAAGGATTCCGTTGCGAAGTTCGAGCCTTGGAGGAAAACGACGTAGGGGAAGTGCTTCTCATCAATCATGTAATTACGAAGTTCCAAGACGTTCTTGTGCATACGTTCAATGGCGTTCCCCGCCGCCATGAAATCCTGGTCCTTGTCCTTCCCTTGCATAACACCCGCTAGGATTTTCTCGACGTCATTTCCTTGGTGCTTTGATTCACCGACCAGTATGACCCGCCACTTACCATTCCGGTCCAAGACTTCTGTGATTGCTCCATCTGGTCGTATGCATGCGCTTTTAACGAAAAGCGCCTGTCCAAGCCTAAGATCGAAGCTTCGCAGCTTCTCATTGATCTCTTTCTTGCTGAGAGATGTCCGTTGCCGGAACTCTATGTCAGGAAACTCCTCAGCCAACTTGGTCAACACGCCTGCCGTCACTTCGCGGATTGATAGGTCGTGCTTTTGAGCTGCTGCGCCGAAGATGCTGAGCGGGCCGCCACCTAGCTCCTGTTGGATGGCAAGCCTCAATGCTTGCCCTTTACCCTTGAATTCAACCTCTCCCGCCATTTCTGCCTCCGCAACACATGATCACGAGAGCCTTCGTATCATGTGGCACTGCGACAGGATAGTCGGGATCGGGAATGCCTACTCGGCCTCACACGCGCCCAGGTTTCGACGATGCGGGTAACAGGCTGCATTGGAAAGAAACGCAATAGTCGGGGGGGCTGAACGCAGGGATCCTGGCGGGCGCGGCCAGGGCTGCAAGGCGGGCCGGATGGGTATGCCTGCCCCCCTTGAGTCACTGTGGCGGTGGACAGCCTGGTCGGCAAACGTAGCCATCAATCTGCAATCCCCCCACACCGAGCAACCCGTGAGACCATCGACGCCGCCACAACCCCGGTTACCGCCAAGTTCGTCTCCGCCGACGCATAGAGCCAACCGGCCCCACTCCTCTCCAATCTTTCCCAAACTCTCTGAATAGCCAGGGACTCCGCCGCCTCCGATAATCGGCGGCATGTGGAAATCCCTTCTCCGTGCCGTTGGCCTCGACCGCCGCCGCTCGTTTGACGCGGCTGGCGGTGGTCGGCGTTGGGACGGCGCCCGCACGGTGGACGGGCTCAACGGCTCGATCCAGGCGGGAGCAACGATGGCGGCGCGGCGTGCAGGTTGGTACGCCCGCAACAACCCCTGGGTCTCGGCGGCGGTGCAGTCGCTGGCCGCCAACGCGGTGGGGGCTGGTATCAAGCCGCGTTCGCGCCATCCCGATGCCAAGGTCCGCAACACCCTGCATTCCCTGTGGGACCGCTGGACAGATCGGGCCGATGCCGCCGGGCTGACCGATTTCTACGGCCTCCAGGCGCTGGCCTTCCGTGCCATGGTGGAGAGTGGCGAGAGCTTCGCCCGCCTGCGCGTCGCCGAGGATGTTTCCCCCCTGCCTCTGGCCATCGACCTGCTCGACCGCGAACAGGTGCCGATGGACCTTCATCGCGACATCGGGGCCGGTGCCCGCATCCGGGCCGGTATCGAGTTCGACGGCTCGGGCCGCCGCGTCGCCTACCATTGCTATGCCCACCGTCCGGGTGATGCCCTGGCGCCGCTGTCGCTCGACACCGTGCGCCTGCCGGCCGGCGACGTGGCCCATCTGTTCCAGCCGCTGGCACCGGGGCAGGTGCGCGGCATCACCTGGCTGGCCCCGGTGCTGCTGCGCGTCCACGAACTCGACCAGTACGAGGACGCGGCCCTGGTCAAGGCAAAGGTCGCCGCCCTGTTCACCGGCTTCATCCGCGATCCCGACGGCACGGTGGCCGGCTTCAACGACGGCAGCGGCATCGGCGGTGTATTGCAGGTGGGCATGGAGCCGGGCAGCCTGATCCCGCTGCCGCCCGGCGCCGACATCCAGTTCTCCGACCCGGCCGATCCCGGCGATTACGGCGCCTATACCAAGACCCACATCAGGGCCATCGCCAGCGGGCTAGGCCTACCCTATGAACTGGTCTCGGGTGACCTGGAAGGCGTCACCTATTCCAGCATCCGCGCCGGACTGGTGGAGTTCCGCCGCCGCATCGAGCAGGTCCAGCACACCGTGCTGGTGCATCAGTTCTGCCGCCCGGTGTGGGAGCGGTTCGTGCGCCTCGCCGTGCTGGCCGGCCACCTGCCCGCCGCCGGTTTCGACCGCGATCCGTCCGCCTTCCTCGCCTGCGACTGGCTGCCGCCCAAATGGGATTGGGTCGATCCGCTGAAGGACGCGCGGGCCGAAATCGAGCAGATCAAGGCGGGGCTGAAAAGCCGCAGCCAGAGCATCGCCGAACGCGGCTATGACGCGGAGGACGTGGACGCCGCCATTGCCGCCGACCGCGAGCGGGAGAAACGCCTCGGCCTCATCATGGAGACGCCCAATGGCTGACCTGATCACCCGCCGCAGCACCCTGGCCCCCGCCAGCATCGATGCCCAGGCCCGCACCGCCGAG
>CAIYXE010000663.1 GCA_903930095.1 uncultured Hyphomicrobiales bacterium | reverse complement strand
CCCGGTCATCGTGGTGCGTGATGCCGATGGCAGGCTCGCGGCCTGGCACAACAGCTGCCCGCACCGCGGCTCCGAGCTTTGCCGGGCGGAGGAGGAAGACGTGGGCAGGCTGATCCGCTGCCCCTATCACGCCTTCTCCTTTGCAGCCGCCGACGGCCGTCTCGTCGCGACCGGCCATGCCGTGCCCTCGGCGGATTTCGACCGGCAGGCGCATGGCCTCAAGCCCGTCTCGACGCGCGTGTGGAATGGGTTTCTCTTCCTCAACCTGTCGCCCGAACCCGGTGACATCCATGCCGATGTGGGGCTCTCCACGCTGGACAACTGGCCGATGGACTCGCTTGTGACCTGCCATCGCTGGGAGACGGATGTCGCCTGCAACTGGAAGGTCTTCTGGGAGAACTATTCGGAATGCCTCCATTGCCCGGGCATTCACCCCGAACTCTGCGACATGGTGCCGGTCTATGGGCGCGGCATCATGGGGCCGTCTGAGGCGCTGGGCTGGACGCCGGAAGAACCAGCCCTGCCCAACCTCAGGAGCGGCGCCCGCAGCTGGACGGTGGATGGTGCACCCTGCGGGCCGGAGTTTCCGGGTCTGACGGATGCCCAGCGGCAGGCAGGCTATTCCTTCGTCACTCTGTGGCCGTCCGCCTATGTGGTGGCGCATGCCGATCATGTGCGCTCGGTCCGCATCCTGCCTTCGGGAACCGAAACCACGCGGCTGGTTGCCGAATGGCATGTGCCCGCTGAAACCATGGCGCAGCCGGGGTTTGACGCCGCGCGGCTCGCCTCCTTCGCCAGGACCGTGCTGGAGCAGGATGGTGCTGCTGCCGAGATGAACCACCGCGGCATGCGTTCGCCCGCCTTCACGGCGGCGCGGCTGATGCCGGAAGAGTACGAGATTTACCGCTTTCACCAGTGGGTGAAGGCGGCCATGGAGCATGAGAGATGATGCAGCTTCCCTATCCGACGCTCACGATCCCGAACGACTGGGACCGGCGCGGCCTCCCGGCCTGGACCTATCATTCCCGGGCCCTTTTCGAACTCGAGCGGGAGAAGCTCTTCCTCACCCACTGGATCATCGTCGGTCATGTCTCGAACGTGCCGGATCCGGGTGACTGGCTGTCCTTCGACATGCTGGGCGAGCGCGCTGTCGTCATGCGCGGGAAGGACGGCGTCGTCCGCGCCTTCCACAATCTCTGCCGGCATCGTGGTGCGCGCGTTGTCGATGGTGCGCAGGGCCATTGCAAGGGGGCGATCGTCTGCCCGTTCCACGGCTGGGTGTATAATCTGGACGGCAGCCTGCGGGGTCCGGCGCAGCCTGGTTCCTTCAGCGAGATGAAGCGCGAGGATTTCTCTCTCAAGCCGATCGAGATGCAGATCCATCACGGCTTCATCTTCATCCGCTTCGCGCCGGGCCCGCAGCCGGATGTGGCTGAACTCCTGGCGCCGTTCGACGCCGACTTCACCGCCTATGGGCTGAAGGATGTGGTGCCGTCCGACATGCCCGGCTGGGTTTCCGAACTGCCGGTCAACTGGAAGTCCGTGCGCGACGTGGACAATGAGGGCTATCACGTCGCCCTTGCGCATCCCGGCCTGCAGGAACTCTACGGCCGCACCTACCGCGACAATCATCTCGCCAATGGCCTGTCGATGTCCATCGGCTGGTTCGGCGATGCGCCGGGCAAGCTGTGGTCGGTTCGCAACTACGTGAAAATCTCCCCGCCGCGCCCGGAATTGCCGGCGCACCTGCAGAAGGCCTGGACCTATTACGGGCTGTTCCCCAACCAGGTCTTGTCGATCACCCCGGACGGGTTGCAGTTCTACCAGGACATCCCCGTGTCAGAGGGGCGCACCCGGCTGACCGGCCGCGCCTACCGCTGGCCGAACGAGACGCGGGAGCGGCGGCTGGCACGCTATCTCGCCCAGCGCATCGACCGCGACACCTCGGCCGAAGACCGGCAACTCTCGATCTGGTCGAATGAATCGATGAAATCGCATGCTTTCGACGGTTTCCACCTGTCCGACCTCGAATATGGCCTGCGCCGCCACCATGACGGCCTGCGCGCAATTCTTCCGGTCATGACGCTGGAGAAGGCGCCACCAGAAGACCAGGTGGAGGCCCGCAACGCTGAAGTAACTTGCCAGATGTCCGGCCACGGCTAATCTGGAACTGGGAAATATACTTGCCGATCAACCTTGGAGGACGTCTTGAAACTGAACCGCCGCAAGGCCCTGATCGGGGCCACAGCTACACTTTCGATGCCATGGGTGCGCCCGTCCTGGGCCAGCGCAGGCTCCCTCAATGTCTATAACTGGGCTGACTACATCGGCGAGACGACGATTGCAGACTTCGCCTCAGAGACTGGCATCGAGGTGGTCTATGACCTCTACGCGAGTTCTGAGGAAATGCAGGCCAAGATGCTGGCGGGGTCATCGGGCTACGATGTCGTCCTGCAATCGGGGATCCAGCTTCACCGGCTCGTGACCGCCGGGGTCTATCAGAAGATCGACCGGGCCAAGCTGACCGGTTGGGCCAATCTCGACCCGGACATCCTCAAGATCGTGGAGGGCTTCGACCCGGGCAACACACACGGCGTGCCCTACACCTGGGGCACGGTCGGCATCACCTACAATCTCGCCATGGTCAAGGAACGGCTCCCCAACGCCGACCTGAACAGCCTCGATACGATTCTCCTGCCGGAGAATGCTGAAAAGCTTGCCGATTGCGGCATCTCGCTTTTGGACAGCCCGACGGACATCGGCTTCATGGTGCTGCGGTGGTTGGGCCTCAACGCTGACACTGCGGGGCCGGCCGAGTATGAAAAGATGGCGGAAGCCTTCGCGAAGATCCGCCCCTATGTGGCAACCTTCGACAACACCAATTTCCTGACCACACTTCCCAACAAGGAAATCTGCGTCGCTAACAACTGGTCAGGAGACTATGGCGTGGCCAAGAACCGCGCCAAGGAGGCTGGCATCGACATCGACCTGGCGTATTTCGTGCCGAAATCCGGAGCGCCCGCCTGGTTCGACGTGTGGTCCATCCCCGCGGACTCGCGCAATGTGGAGAATGCCCACAAGTTCATCGACTACATGCTGCGGCCGGAAGTGATTGCGGCCTGCACGAACTTCACCGGCTATGCCAATGCCAACAAGGCGGCGAAGCCTTTCGTCGATCCGGCGATTGCGGCGGACCCGGCGGTCTATCCCGATGCCGAGACGCTCACCCGGCTTTACACCCCCAAGCCCCAGACGGCGGAACAGGATGCCGCCATCAACCGCATCTGGACCGTGATCAAGACAGGCGGCTAGGCAATGGCGGAGCAGGGGGGCGAGCCGTTCCTCCGCATCGAGCACGTGTCGAAGAGCTTCGGCACGTTCAAGGCGGTGGTTGATGTCAGCCTGACGGTCGGCAAGGGTGAGATCTTCTCGCTGCTCGGCGGGTCCGGCTGCGGCAAGACCACCCTGCTGCGCATGCTGGCAGGCTTCGAGGAACCGACGGCGGGCCGCATCTTCCTTGATGGCCGCGACATGGCGGGCGTGCCGCCCTGGGACCGGCCCGTCCACATGATGTTCCAGTCCTACGCGATCTTCCCGCACATGACGGTGGAGGCGAATGTCGGTTACGGCCTGAAGCATGAGAAGGGCCTGTCCAAGGCTGCAAGGGCTGCCCGTGTGGCCGAGATGCTGGACCTCGTGCAACTCACGCCCTTCGCGCACCGCAGGCCGCACCAGATTTCGGGTGGCCAGCGCCAGCGCGTGGCACTCGCCCGGGCCCTGGCGCGGCAGCCCAAGCTTCTGCTGCTCGACGAGCCGCTGGCAGCGCTCGACAAGAAGCTGCGCGAGCACACCCAGTTCGAGCTGATGTCGATCCAGCAGCGCACCGGCGTCACCTTCATCGTGGTGACCCACGACCAGGAGGAGGCGATGACCCTCTCCGACCGCATCGCGGTGATGGACCGGGGCGAGGTCAAGCAGATCGGCAGCCCCAACGAGATCTATGAGTTTCCGAACAGCCGCTTCGTCGCGGACTTCATCGGTTCGATCAACACCTTCGAGGCCAAGGTGCTGGCGCGGCAGGAACAGTTCCTGCGCCTGGCGGTGCCGGCCCTCGGCAGCGAAGTTCTGGCAAGGGACGTGCCCGGCGTGTCGGAGGGGCAGGGCGTGACGCTGGCGATCAGGCCCGAGAAACTGCGTATCGCGAAAGACCGGCCCGAGGGTGCCAATGTGCTGGCGGGGCAGGTGAAGGACCTCGCCTACTTCGGCAAGGACAGCCTCTACCGCATCGGGCTTGCGGGTGGCGGGCTGATCCAGGCCCATGCGGTGAATGCCCGGCGCGGCGATGAGGGAAGCAGGGTCGCCGACTGGGACGATGCCGTGTGGCTCAGCTTCGATCCCGCCGCGGCGCTGGTGCTGGTGGAATGAGCATGGGCGGCGGGCGCATCTCTCGCTGGTTCGACAGCAAGGGCTGGCCCGGCCTGCTGATCGCGGTGCCCTATCTCTGGCTCATCGCCTTCTTTCTGCTGCCCTTCCTGATCGTGGTGGCGATGAGTTTCGCCACAAAGACGCCGACCGCACCGCCGTTTTCCTTTGGTGGCGAGCATCCGCTGGTCAATCCCGACGCCTATGGCCGGATGCTGACGGGCGGGCTCTATCTGCGTGCCTTCCTCACCTCGCTGGTGAATGCCCTGCTTGCCACAGTCTTTTGCCTCCTCATCGGCTATCCCATGGCGCTGGGCCTGACGCGCGTCTCGAGCAGTTGGCGCAACATCCTGCTGATGCTGGTGATCCTGCCCTTCTGGACATCGTTCCTGCTGCGCGTCTACGCTTGGATGGGAATGATGGGGCGAAATTCCTGGTTCAACGGCATGCTGACCGACGCCTGGAACGTGCTGGTGCCGATTGACTGGGCGGTGAAGTCCATTCCCATGATGCACTCGAATTTCGCCGTCGTGCTGGTCATGGTCTACACCTATCTCCCCTTCATGATCCTGCCGCTCTACGCCAGCCTCGAGCGGCTGGACCCGACCCTGGACGAAGCGGCGATGGACCTGGGCTCGCGCCCGTACCAGGTCTTCCGCGACGTGACGCTGCCGCAGTCGATTCCGGGCATCATTGCGGGCGGAACGCTAGTGTTCATCCCCGCGGCGGGCGAACTGGTCATCCCGACGCTGGTGGGCGACGCGTCCTCGCCGATGATCGGGCGGCTGATCTCGGATGAGTTCAGCCAGGCGCAGGACTGGCCAATGGCCTCGGCCATTGCGGTGGCGCTGCTGGTCCTGATGGTGATACCCGCCATGATCTACAGCCATTACCAGGCCAGGGCGGAGGGCTCGAAGTGACGCGCCGCCCGGTATTCCTGATCTCCGTGCTGGCCTTCGGCTTCGCCTTTTTCTACATCCCGATCCTGTCGATGATGGTCTACAGCTTCAACGCCTCGCGGCTGGCGACGGTGTGGGGCGGTTTCTCGACCAAATGGTATGTTTCGCTGTTCTCCAACAAGCAGGTGATCGACGCGCTGCTCCTGTCGCTGAAGATCGCGCTCGTGTCCGCCTCGGTCGCAACCGTCATCGGCACCATGGCGGGCATCGTGCTGGCGCGGTTCACGCGGTTCCGCGGGCGCACATTTTTCTCAGGGCTGGTGATCGCGCCCCTTATCATGCCTGAGGTCATCACCGGCATCTCGCTCCTGCTGTTCTTCATCATGATGGCGGACTGGATCGGCTGGCCGGGTGCGCGCGGCTTCACCACGATCACGCTGGCGCACATCACCTTCTCCGCCGTCTTCGTCACCACCATCGTGCAGGCCCGGATGGTGCAGTCCGACCGGGCGATCGAGGAGGCGGCAATGGACCTCGGCTCGCGCCCCTGGCAGGTGATGTTCGACGTCACCCTTCCGGTGATCTTTCCGGCAATCCTGTCCGGCTGGCTTCTGGCCTTCACCATTTCGCTGGACGATGTGGTCATCACCGCCTTCACCACGGGGCCGGGGTCGACCACCCTGCCGCTCCTCATCTGGTCAAAGGTCAAGCTGGGTGTTACGCCGGACATCAACGCACTGGCGACACTGATGGTGCTGGCCGTCGGTATCGGCGTCGTCGCGGCGGCGATCATCATGAACCGTGCGGAGAAGCGGCGGCTTGCCGACGAGAGGCTGGCGTTTCGAGATCAATGACCGGCGTGCTGACCCTCCTTCATGCGCCGCTCGGCCAGCCCGGTTCGGGACGGCTGCGTTATGGCGCGGCGATGGCGCTCTGGCGTGAAGGCGTGATCAGTTCCGAGGTGCTGGAGGTCTATCGCGTTGCCGCGGCCCATGACGCGCGCGACCCGCTGGATGTTCTTGCCGAGCGTGGCCTGCCGCTTCCGCCAGCAGCGCGCGTGGACCTGCCACTCCGGCATCTTTATGGGGCGGCGAGGGACTATCTCCTGCGGCTCCATCACCCCGGTGCGGCAGAGGTACGTGCGGGTTTGCCCGCCGATCCCGGCCCGGGCCGTGCGATGACACCCCGGCCCAACGCGGTGGCGGAGCGCTGGCTGCCGGAGGCATGCGGGCTGCTGTCTGCCAGCGAGCCCATGCTGGCTGACGCCATCGGCGCGGCCTCCGGGGCGCTGTCGTGGATCACCTATGACGCCTATCCGCGCGCCACCATCGGCGAAGCCTTCGCCGCGGGCCATTGCTTCGCCCCGATCCTCGGAGGAGATGCGCCCTTCGCCGCTGCTGACTTTGAACTTGGCCTGTTCCTGATTGCGCCCAATGTGCTCTACCGCGATCACCGCCACGCCGCGCCCGAACTCTATGCGCCACTGACCGGCCCCCATGGCTGGCGCTTCCGCGCCGGGCGGCCGCTGATCGTGAAACCGGCGCACCAGCCGGTATGGAACCCGCCGCATCAATCGCATCTCACCAAGGTGGGCGCCGTGCCGTTCCTCAGCCTGTTCGTGTGGACAAGGGATGTGAACCAGGCGGCCCAGGTCATCCCGGCCGATGATTGGGCCACACTGGAGGGCCTCGCCATTGGCTGAGACGCTGATCCGCCACGGCAATGTAGCGGCGCTTGGCAGTGGTAACGCTGTCGAGTTCACGATTTGACGGCTTGCGATTCTGTATCACCGGTGTAGAATCTGGAAAAAATAGTTCCACAGAGGAAACGAAGGAGGGAATTCATGCCGTTGTCCTGGAGATTTTCTGCCCTGGCCGACCGCCACCGGGCGCTTGGATCGAAGCTTGAAGACTGGAGCGGCATGGGCACCGCCTGGACCTATGACAAGGACATCTATGCCGAGCATATCGCCATCCGCACCAAGGCGGGGCTCATGGATGTCTCGGGCCTGAAGAAGGTTCATCTCGTTGGCCCGCATGCCATCGCGGTGCTTGACTATATCACCACCCGTGACCTGTCCAAGGTATACCCCGGCAAGTCCGTCTATGCCTGCATGCTCAACGAGCGCGGCATGTTCACGGATGACTGCATCATATACCGCACCGGTCCCAACGCCTGGATGCTCGTGCATGGCTCGGGCTCCGCGCATGAGGAGATTGTGAAGCAGGCCATGGGCCGCAACTGCGCCGTGCTGTTCGACGACGACCTGCACGACCTGTCGCTGCAGGGCCCCGCCGCGGTCGATTTCCTTGCCCAGCACGTGCCGGGCATCCGTGACCTGAAGTATTTCCACCATATGCAGACGACGCTGTTTGGCGCGCCCGTCATGATCTCGCGCACCGGCTACACCGGCGAGCGCGGCTACGAGATCTTCGTGCGCGGCCAGGATGCGCCCATGGTCTGGGACACGATTCTCGACAAGGGCAAGGACATGGGGATCATCCCCTGCTGCTTCAGCGTGCTCGACATGCTGCGCGTCGAAAGCTACCTGCTGTTCTATCCCTATGACAATTCGCAGATGTATCCCTTCCCGGACCAGATCCCGGGCGATTCGCTGTGGGAACTGGGCCTCGACTTCACGGTCAGCCCCGGCAAGACCGGCTTCCGCGGCGCGGAAGAGCACTACAAGCTCAAGGGCAAGGAGCGCTTCAAGATCTTCGGCGTGCTGATCGATGCCGACGGACCGGCGGACCTCGGCGACGAAATCTGGGCCGACGGCCGCAAGGTTGGCGTCATCACCTGCCCGAGCTATTCCAAGCTCACCAAGAAGAGCATGGGCATCGCCCGCCTCGACCTCCCCTATGCCAAGCAGGGCACCCCGCTCGAGATCCGCGGAAAATCCTTGAAGGCGAAGGCCATCGCCCACACAATCAGTTTCGACGATCCAGAGAAGAAGAAGCGCACGGCCGTCGGCTAGCAAGGGAAAGACTGTCTGAATGCTCGTTGCAGGCATCAAGAGCCGTCCCGTCTACGGCGGGCTGGACGTGGACCAGAATGCAAGGCGGCACCTCTTCGCCCTGGAGGGCGAGGGGGCGCTTGCTCTCATCGACCAGGCCGCAAAGGCTGGCCGGGATTTCCTGAAGACATCCGACATTCTTTATGTCGCTTCGGGCTCGAAGGCTGAGGATCATGACAGGAAACTCGCCGCCCTGGGGCCGGACAGCCTCTGGGTGGCGCCCACCATTCCGGTGCTGCTCAACCGCTTCAACGTGATGCTCGGCCAGGCCAGGATGGGCACGCGCATCTATGTGTCCGGCACCGAGGGTTTCATGGGCCAGGCCATGCAGGTGGCCATGAACCACGGCGTCGACCATGCGTCGATCCACGCAGAACACCGCGGCTCGGCGGCGCGGCGCGTGCAGTGCGTGCATTGCAAGGGCATCACCGACAATGTGAGGATCAGCCCCTTCACCTGCAGCCACTGCGGGCTGTCCCTTCTGGTGCGCGACCATTACTCCCGCCGCATCGGCGCGTTCCAGGGCGTCTGCATCGACGCCGAGGAGCCTGGGACGGTGCCCCAGCCGGAGGAATTATTTCCTTGACCATCAACACCGAAATGAAGGTCCGCGTCGCGAAGATCACCCAGGTCGCGGACAAGGTGAAGCGCTTCCGCTTCGAGCGGGCCGACGGCCAGCCCATGCCGATCTTTTCCGGCGGCGCCCATGTCATCGTCTCGATGCGCGACGGCCAGGTGCTCCGCCGCAATCCCTATTCGCTGATGTCCTCGCCTGCGGATTCGAGCTGCTACGAGATCAGCGTGCTGCGTGTGGAGAATTCGCGCGGCGGCTCTGCCTTCCTGCATGAGACGCTGAAGGAGGGCGACAGTCTCACCCTCAGCCAGCCGGTGAACCTGTTCCCCTATGACCAGCGCGGCCGGAAGCACGTGATGATGGCCGGCGGCATCGGCGTTACGCCGTTCATCGCGATGATGGACCAGATGGACCGTGAGGGCAGGGCCTTCGAACTCCACTACGCCGTCCGCACCCGCACGCATGGTGCATACTGGAAGGACCTCCAGGCGCGCTATGGCGCTCACCGCGTGAAGGTCTATTGCGACGCGGAGAAGCTCTTCATTCCCGTTGACGCGATCGTCGAGAACCAGCCGCTCGGCACGCATCTCTATGTCTGCGGGCCGGCGGGCATGATCAATGGCGTTCTGGGCAAGGCGCGCGCCCAGGGCTGGCCGAAGCAGAACCTCCATTCGGAAGAGTTCCTCGCGCCGCCGCCGGGCGGGGCCTTCCAGGTCAATCTGGCCCGCTCCGGCCGCACCATCGACGTGGCGCCGCATCAGAGCATTCTCGAGGCCGTCGAGGCGGCGGGCGTCGATGCGCCCTATCTCTGCCGTGGCGGCGCCTGCGGCCAGTGCGAGACGGCCGTCATCTCCTGCGAGGGAACACTCGAACACAATGACCACTTCCTTGAGCCGGGCGACAAAGCCTCGGGCAAGAAGATCATGATTTGCGTCTCACGCATCAAAGGCAACGCGGTCACGCTTGACCTGTAGGAGGCTCCCCGCCATGAACATCAATTTCCGCAACGAAACCTTCCGCAACGACTTCACCTTCCGCAACAGCCCGGAATCGATCCGGCGCTTTCCCTTCCCGTTCCACGAAGACAAGTACATGTATGCGGTGAACATGGAGCCGCATGTTCCCGCGGGGCCTCCGGGCCATGCCTACAACAACCCCATCGACGTCGACGAGCACTACGTCTCAGAGATGCGCGACCGCGCGCTGGTGCTGAAGGAAGACCCGCTGCGCTACCAGGCGCTGCCGCACATGATGACCGCGCAATGGGACACGCTCGAACTTCTGATGGAGCATCAGGCCGCGGCATACCCAGATCACTTCACCCTCACCAAGGACGGGGATCGTTGGCACTGGATTAACAGGCCGCTCGGCATCGACCAGATCTTCACCTTCGGCGACGCATCGACGCTGCCGATGGAGCCGCTCGAATTCATCACCCGCCAGGCGCAGGGCGACTTCTGCATCGTCGACCAGCGCGATGGCAATCTCTGGATGGATGCCGGCATGGTGACGACCCAGGCCGACTGGTCGCTCGACTTCGACGTCGGCATGAACTTCATGGAATGGCACGGCCCCGTGCCGCTGGCTCATGAGATCGGCGTCTTCGAAAGAGCGCTCAAGTTCCTGCTGAACCTGCAGCTCGGCAAGCCGGTGCGCCGCCTCAACTGGACCATGACGATCAACCCGCGCCTCGATACGAGCCCCGAGAACTACCACAAGTGGGGTCCGGACCGCGCCACGGTGACGCCGGAGAACGTCGGCGGCAAGGTGCACCTGCGCTGCGAGCTGCAGAGCCTGTGGCGCCTGCCGCGCTCGAACGCCATGCTGTTCGTGATCCGCTGCTATCTGATCAAGATGGAAGATCTGGTCACCGTTCCGAAATGGGGACGCCGCTTCCACCGCGTGCTGCGCGATCTTCCGCCGGAACTCATCGACTACAAGGGCCTGACGCGATACCGCCCGATGACGGTTGAATGGCTGTCGAAACATGACGACGGCCAGCCGACGACGCCGGGCATCTATCCGGACTGATTGAAGCGAAGGCCCGCCACAACACACACCAAGGGAGAGGACATGACCAGAGTTGCAGTAATCGGTGCGGGACCTTCAGGACTGGCGGCGCTTCGCGCCTTCCAGTCTGCCAAGAAAAAGGGAGCACAGATTCCCGAGGTCGTCTGCTTCGAAAAGCAGGAGGACTGGGGCGGGCTTTGGAAATACACATGGCGCACCGGCCTCGACGAATATGGCGAGCCCGTTCACTGCTCGATGTACCGCTACCTCTGGTCCAATGGCCCGAAGGAGTGCCTTGAGTTTGCGGATTACACTTTCGAGGAACACTTCGGCAAACCCATCGCCTCCTATCCGCCCCGCGCCGTCCTCTGGGACTATATCGTGGGCCGCGTGAAGAAGGCCGGCGTGCGCAAGTGGATCCGCTTCAACTCACCGGTCCGCATGGTCGATTACGACAAGAAAAAGAAGAAATTCTCGGTGACCGTCCACGACCGCCCGAAGGACAAGATGTATACGGAGGAGTTCGACCACGTGATCTGCGCCAGCGGTCACTTCTCGACGCCGAACGTGCCCTTCTTCCCCGGTCTTGATGCCTTCCACGGCCGCGTGCTCCACGCCCACGACTTCCGCGACGCGATGGAGTTCAAGGGCAAGGACATTCTGATCGTGGGCCGGAGCTATTCGGCCGAGGACATCGGCTCGCAATGCTGGAAGTACGGCGCCAAGTCGATCACCACGACCTACCGTTCCAAGCCGATGGGCTTCAAGTGGCCCGCCAACTTCGAGGAGCGCCCGCTGCTGCAGAAGCTTGAGGGAAAGACGGCGCACTTCAAGGATGGCAGCAGCAAGGATTTCGATGCCATCATCCTGTGCACCGGCTACCAGCACCATTTCCCCTTCCTGCCTGAAGACCTGCGCCTCAAGACGGTGAACCGCATGTGGCCGGAAAATCTCTACAAGGGCGTCGTCTGGCAGAACAATCCGCGGATGTTCTTCATCGGCATGCAGGACCAGTTCTATACCTTCAACATGTTCGATGCCCAGGCATGGTATGTGCGTGACCTCATCCTCGGCCGCATCAAGATGCCGAAGGCCGATGCCATGATAAAGGACTGGAAGAAGTGGCTGCGGCGCGAGAAGAAGCTCGCCACGCCCGAAGACATGATTTGGTTCCAGGGCGACTATGTCAAGGAACTGATCGATGCCACGGACTATCCGAACTTTGACATCGAGGGTGTGAACAAGACCTTCATGGAGTGGGAGCACCACAAGATGGACGACATCATGGGGTTCCGCAACAACGCCTACCGCTCGCTGATGACCGGCACCATGAGCCCGGTTCACCATACGCCGTGGAAGGATGCACTCGACGATTCCAAGGAGGCCTATCTCCGCGAACCTGCGAAGTAGGCCGCCTGAGCCGGGCTGCGCTGCCTGATCACAGAGAATCGCCGGGTCAGATCCCGGCGATTTTTTTTGCGCTAAGACCGTGGCCTCGTCTTCTCCGGGTCGTAATGCGCGAACTTCACGATGCGCGCCGGCAGCCGCTTCTGGAGGCCGTCGAGCTTGCCGATCTCAACATCCGTGCCCGGCTCTGCATTCAGCGCATCGAGGCGGGCGAGGGCGATGTTCTTGCCGAGGATGGGTGAGCGCATGCCGGAGGTGACGACACCCACCTGGGCGCGGCCGATGTGCACGCAGTCGCCGTGGCCCACGGTCTCGTTCGAATCGATCTCGAGGCCGACGAGTTTCCGCCGCGGGTGTTCCTTGCGCTGGACCAGCGCCTGCTTGCCGATGAAGTCATCGGCCTTCGACTTCAGCGGCACGGCGAAGCCGATCCCCGCCTCGAAGGGATCGGTCTCGGAATCGAACTCGTAGTTGGCGAAGATCAATCCGGCCTCGATGCGGACCATGTCGAGCGCCTCGAGCCCCATCGGCCTGATGCCGTGCTTCTGGCCCGCGTCCCACACCGCGTCGAACACGGCGAGGGCGTCCTTCGGGTGGCAGAAGATCTCATAGCCGAGTTCACCCGTGTAGCCGGTGCGCGAGACGACCACGGGCGCGCCCTCGAAATGCCCGATGCGGCCCACAGCGAAGCGGAACCAGTCGAGCTCGCCGATCGAGGGCTGTGCGGCCGAGGTCCAGATGATCTCCTTCAGCAATGCGCGGCTGTTGGGTCCCTGCACCGCGATGTTGTGAAGCTGGTCGGTCGAGGAGCGGACCCAGGCCTTGTAGCCCATCTTCTCCGCCTGCTCTCTGAGCCAGATGCCTGAGTAGTCATCGCCACCGATCCAGCGGAAGTTGTTCTGGCCCAGCCGGAACACCGTGCCGTCGTCGATCATGCCACCGTTCTCGTAGCACATGGCGGAATAGACCACCTGGCCGGTCGAGAGCTTGCGGATGTCGCGGGTCAGGCAATATTGCAGCAGCGCCTCGGCATCGGGTCCCGTCACCTCGAACTTGCGCAGGGGCGAGAGGTCGAGAACCACGCATTTCTCCCGGCAGGCCCAGTATTCCTCGATGGGTCCGTCGTTGTTGAAACGTGTGGGGAGCCAGTAGCCGCGATACTCTGCATAGTTCCGCGTGAGCGCGGAGAAACGCGGGTGAAAGGCGGTTTCGCGGGTCAGTTGCGCGTCGGCGTCGGGTGTCATGCGATAGGCCACTGCTCTGGTGAATTTCTCGGTTGCCGCATAGGTGCGGATGTGGATGTCGGTCGGCTCCCAGGCATTCGCCGCGTCGATGTCGTCCGGGCAGGAGGAGGAGACACAGATGATGTCGGTCAGCGCCCGCATCAGCACATAGTCGCCGGGCCTCGACCAGGGCTCATCGAGATAAAGCTGGTTCTGGTGGTCGATGTTGGTGTTGTAGAAGTAATTGATCGCTTCCCAGCCCTTGCGCGGGGCAACACCGTAAGGTGCCAGCGCCTGGTTGAAGTTGTCGGTGCAGTTGATGTGGCCGGGATAGCCCATATCGTCGTAGTAGCGGCTGTTGCAGGCCGTGGCGAAGGCGTCATGGCGGCCCACAGTGTCCTGAACAATCTCCACCAGGGGCTCGAACTCCCGGTCGAAAGCCTTCGAGGGCAGTCCCGGTGTTGGATAGCTGCGGCCGATCAGCGTGCGGGTCACGGTCGAGTCGAGCGCGTAATCGAGGCCCCTGTCCACCTTGCGGGCCGAAAGGGCCTGGAAGTCGGTGCACTGGCGCCCAGAGACGTCGATCACCTGGATGTATTCACCCGCCCTGACGAGATAGGCAGAGGCCGTGGCCGCCGCGATGCGGATATCGTGGATCGGATCGGCCAGAGGCACGGGCAGGATGTCCAGCGGCTTGCCCGGCGACGGGCTTTGCCGCTTTATTCGCAATTCAATGGGCGTGGCAGTGTCCTGTGAGGCAGGTGACATGTCGGCGCCTGGCGCCGCAACGATCAACAGGCCGTCACGGGAAGCCGTCAGGCTGGCGTGCGAAGAGGCCCGGCTGGACGCCCCGAACAGCTGAATGGCGCGCGCTGACGCAATGTCAATGTTGCGCCGCCGCAGCAACGCCAGGCTGCGTGCAGCCCCGGTCTCTTTTCCCGCCAGCATGGCCATGAAGCCTGCAGCCGGGGAGCCGGCAGCAGCACCCAGCGAGGCCGTGTCACAACGGCCGGATTGGTCGAAAAACAGCACCTCACAGGGCTGGCCGCCCTCGCTGTCTGTGAGGGTGAGCACATCGCCTGCCCGAACCTCAACCGTCACCGAGCCCGCGCCAGGAACGAGATAGCGCTCCAGCCGCTCAGACATGCGCTTCATGCCCGGTCTGAGAATGCGGCTTGCCGGCGGGGCTGTGTTGCGATGCAGCGTATTTGTTGTCATGGCGTCAATCACTCGACTGGATTGCTTTCGCCGCGGGTCCGGCGCTCCAGATT
>CAIYXE010000662.1 GCA_903930095.1 uncultured Hyphomicrobiales bacterium | reverse complement strand
GATCGCGAACTTGCGCGAGATGCGGGGCAAGAGGCAGGCAAATACCTCGCCTGCCACGCGGGTCAGGCTTTCCCTATGCGTGTCGACCATGAGTTCGACCATGGCAATCAGATGCTGACGGTCAAAGGTCATCTCCAGCACACCTAGGTGCCTGCCAGACTCCGCATCGAAGATGCCGATGATCGCCCGTTGATTGGCGTGCATCCGCCTGACGTATTGGGTCAGTTGTTCCCTACTCGCGCGCCTGGGCATCAACCCGCGCGGCAGCATGATGCGGGGATCGGCCAGCCAGCGTGCCCAGTCGTCTGACACGAGCTGGGGTGACATCAGCCTGACGCGGTAGCCGCCGCACCGCAGGTCGAGCTGGATTATGTTCTGGCGTTGCTGCACGAGAGATCATTCCGCATTCGCGGGCTCACCATAGGCATGGCTTTCCCGTGATGCCAGTGCGAATTGACGGCGCAATCCTGGTGGCAAGACTTCCCTTCACCGATAGGGCTCCCGCTTTTTCGGATCATGATCTAGACTGGTAGCCATGGGCTGGCGTGACATCAACATGAACCGCCGCAAGCCGCCTGTGCGGCTGGCGGTTATTGCCGTGGAGGAGGGGCAGGACGCGCGCGAGGCGGTGCTGCGCAAGGCGTCCTTGATCGCCCTTGCCGCAGTGGCTGGCAGCCCGGCCATCGCGCCGGGACTGCGCCCCTTCG
Source organism: uncultured Hyphomicrobiales bacterium (assembly GCA_903930095.1). Lineage (GTDB taxonomy): Bacteria > Pseudomonadota > Alphaproteobacteria > Rhizobiales > Aestuariivirgaceae > Aestuariivirga. Next base: position 17,034 of record CAIYXE010000662.1, on the reverse strand, counting down.
TGGCGGGTTACCTCGCGGGCTTCGCCCGTCATCAGGCGCTGAAACATGGCGTCGATGCGGAAAACGGCATGGCCAGCCTTTGCGCAGTCCTTGCCCATGATGCGCCTTCCGCCCTGGCGGAGGAAATCGCGGCGCTGCGCTTCTCACCGCGCACAGGGTCGCTTCGGACTTCCCGCGCCATGTTGCGTGCTGAAGAGGGCATCGCGGATGCTGGCTACCTGGCCGGCCATCTCGCATCGCTTTGCGGCAGCGAAAGGTTGCTCGGTTCTGGCCTGAAGCTGCTGGCCGCGGGCGATATCGGGGCTTTCCTCACCGCCTGCGACATCGCCGCCGACCGCCTGCAGACCCACCAGCCCACCATGGCCCTCCGCTTCGACGAGGATGAGCGCGCGATCCTGCGCCAGGCGCTGGCCTAGTTCCCGGCCAGCGCCGTGATTTCAGCACGTTTCGGCATGGCGGGTGCCGTGCCGGGCCGTGTGACTGAAATTGCCGCCGCCGCACATCCGAAGCGGGCTGCCGCAACCGGGTCCATGCCCTCGGCGAGGCCTGCCGCGAAGGCGCCCACGAAGCTGTCGCCCGCGCCGGCCGTCTCAACCACCTGACCGGCATGGAAGGCGTCGATCATCACCGACTGCGCCTTGGTGTGGAAAAGTGCGCCTTTGGCGCCCAGCGTGATGATGGCGGTGCCCGCCCCCTTTGCCAGCAGCGCATCGCCCGCCTGCCTCGCCTCCGCGATTCCGGTGACCGTGATCCCGGTCAGATCTGCGGCTTCCGTCTCGTTGGGGATCACGTAGTCGCAAAGCGCATGGAGCCTGTCCGGCACGGACGCGGCCGGGGCGGGATTGAGGATCGTGACCGCGCCGGACGCCCTGGCGATCTCAAGCCCGCGCAGCGCAGCTTCCACCGGCTGCTCGAGCTGGGTGACGAAGACGCGCGCGCTCTCGATTGCCTCACGCTCGCGCTCCAGGTCATCGGCGCTGATGCCGCCCGCCGCACCGGGCACCACGATGATGGCATTTTCGCCCGTCTCGTCGCTCACGAAGATGTAGGCCGCACCCGTGGGCTCACCTGCCGTCAGCGCCACGCGCGGGATGATGCCTTCCGCCTTCCAGGTGGCAAGTGCGATGTCGCCGAAGGCATCCTTGCCCAATCGCGAGATGAAGCTGACGCGTGCTCCCGCGCGTGCTGCCGCCACCGCCTGGTTCGAGCCCTTGCCGCCCGGCCCCATCTTGAAGCCCGAACCCATCAGCGTCTCGCCCATGGCGGGCTGGCGTCCGGCACGGAACGCGAGGTCGGCGACGAAGATGCCGAGAATGGCAATGCCCTGCTTCATCATGATCAGCCCTTGGGCGGGATCACGCCCTTTTTGAGGATGAAGCAGCCATAGAAGCGCGTCTCGCCCGTCACGATCACCGCATAGGATTTGCGCGCTGCGTCATAGAAGGCGAAGCGCTCGATCGAGCCCATGGGCCAGGGCTTGCCCTCCCACTTGTCGATCACCGCCTGAACCTCCGCCTGGACGGGCGGCACGTCGCCGGGCTTGCCCACGATCTCCATGCGCGAGGCGGGCTTGTCCACGAAGCTGTCGAGCGGGAGGACGGAGAGGATGGCATCGATCGCTTCCGCGGCCGTCAGGTTGTCCATGCGCAGAAGCTTGCCCGTCACGGTCTGGCGCGCCACCTGGTCAGCGGGAAAATTCGTATCGCAAATGACGAGGTCGTCGCCATGCCCCATGGCGCGGAGACAGCGGATCACGTCCGCGTTGAGGCGGTTGTCGAAGTTGCGCAGCATTGAAGTCCTCCCGAGGATTTTGAGGCGAGGCTAGAGAGGCCGCGGCAGGAGTCAATATCCCTCGGGCTTGCCCGGCACCTTGACCAGGGCTTCGCCTTCCAGCACCAGGGTTTCACCCACATGGCAACGGCAGGCGAGCTTCACCCGGCGGCCCTTCTCGACGAGTTCGACGACCTCGACGCTCGCCTCCACCATGTCGCCGATGCGTACCGGCGCCTTGAAGTTCAGGGTCTGCGACAGGTAGACGGCGCCCGGACCCGGCAGCCTGGTGCCGATCACCGCGGAAATCAGGCTCGCGGTATAGAGGCCATGGGCGATTCGCCCGCCGAAGGGGGTGCGCGCGGCGAAATGCTCGGAAAGGTGGATCGGGTTCCGGTCGCCAGAGATTTCGGCAAAGCCCACCACGTCGGAGGACTTCACCTCCTTCACGTAGGTCTCGGTCATGCCGAGTGCGAGATCTTCGTAATAAAGCGTCTGGCTGGGGGGCAGCATGAAGGCCTGGGCAAAGGTTAGTGTCGCCCGGTCTTTATGCCGTAAAGATTGGCGAGATGCACCAGCGCCAAAAGTCCAATGAAAGTGCAGATGATGATGACCGGCGTGGTCGGGATCAGCCGGGGTTCGAGCCGCTCGCGCGGGCGGCGCTCCAGCCGCACCATCTGGACGACCGTGGCAGCGCAGACGAGGAGCACCCCGAGGGTGATCCAGAGGTTCAGGGTATGTGACATGGCAATCGTGTTCGGGCGGATTGGTTGACAGCTTTGGGCCACCCCGCTAAGGAACCCGCCAACGTTTCAATGGCGGTCCGGGGCTTGGCGCTCCTTCTGCCCGAAAGCTTAGGTGAAGTCCATGAAAGTCCGCAATTCCTTGAAGTCGCTGCTCAAGCGCCACCGTGACAACCGCATGGTGCGCCGCAAGGGCCGCATCTATATCATCAACAAGACCAATCCGCGCTTCAAGGCGCGCCAGGGCTGAGCTTCGACGCCATCCTGACGGGATTGTGATCGCCGTGGGCGGGATGCCGCGCACGGCGCTCTTTTTGTTGCCATGATGGCGGGTGTAGGATGTCTCCCATGCGCCCTGTCATCGCCCTTTCGCTTCTCATCGCTCTCAGCGTGCCCGCGCTTGCGGATGAGGAGCACGACTTCCTGCCTGATAACCTTCCGTCCCTGACGGAAGAGGCCCCGCCGCTGCCGGATGCCCAGGCTGAGGCTCCGCCGCCCCCTGAAAAGCCCATGAAACCCGCTGAGGCTCGGGCGCAGCAGCTGGACATCCTGTTTGCCAGCCTGCGCAAACCCGGCGTGCGCAGTGACACCGTCGAGCAGAAAATCTGGTCGCTGTGGGCCGCCTCCGATTCGCCCACGGCGGAAGTGCTGCTGCAGCAGGCCGTCCGTGCCGTTGAAGCGCGCGCTCCCGCGGAAGCCCTTTCGATCCTCGACCGGCTGGTCGGCGCCTTTCCGGACTATGCCGAAGCCTGGAACAAGCGCGCGACGCTCTATTTCATGATGAAGCGCGACGACCAGGCGCTGAAGGACATCGACAAGGTCCTCGACCTCGAGCCACGCCATTTTGGCGCGCTGGCCGGCAAGGGCGTGATCCTGGTGCGGCAGAAGAAATACTCCGGCGCCCGCGAGGCCTATGAACAGGCGCTTGCCGTCAACCCAACGCTCGAGCAGGTGAAGGACGCGCTCAAGGCGCTGGACCGGCTGGAGCAGGGGATTTAGACGGCCGCTCAGCTTCCCGCGAGGCCGCCCCTTCCGACATAGGCGATGCGCAGCATGTTGGTGGCGCCCGGCGTGCCCAGCGGCAGGCCGGCTGTGATGATGATGCGCTGGCCGGCATCGGCGAAGCCTTCCTCGAAGGCGATGCGCGTTGCCCGGGTGACCATATCGTCGAGATCGTGGGCGTCATCGGTCAGCACGCAGTGCAGACCCCAGACCAGGGCAAGACGGCGCGCGGTGGCCGGGATGGGTGTCAGGGCGATCACCGGCGTGTCCGGCCGCTCGCGTGACATGCGCAGGCCCGTGGAGCCCGAGCCGGTGAAGCAGACGATGGCGGCGAGCTTCAGCGTTTCCGAGATCGAGCGGGCAGCGCCCGAGATTGCATCGGCACTGGTGGGCTGTGGCTCATAGCGTTGCGCGGTGATGATGCCGCGATAGAGAGAGTCCCGCTCGACGGCCTGTGCGATGCGGTCCATGGTGGCGACCGCCTTGTCGGGCCATGCGCCGGTTGCGCTCTCGGCTGAGAGCATGATGGCATCCGCCCCCTCATAGACCGCGGTTGCCACGTCGGAGACCTCGGCGCGTGTTGGCACCGGCTCGACGATCATGGATTCCAGCATCTGGGTGGCGACGATCACGGGCTTGCCGACGCGGCGTGCTGCACGCGTGATCTGCTTCTGGCGGGCGGGCACGGTCTCAAGCGGCAGTTCGACGCCTAAGTCGCCGCGCGCCACCATCAACCCGTCGGAGATCTCCAGAATCTCGTCCAGCACAGTCAGGGCGGCAGGCTTTTCGATCTTGGCCATGACGCCCGCGCGCCCGGCGATGAGCTTCCGCGCCTCCGCCACATCGTCGGCGCGCTGCACGAAGGACAGTGCGATCCAGTCGACGCCGATTGCGGCGGCGGCCTCGAGGTCGGAGCGGTCCTTTTCCGTCAGGGCCGGGATGGGGATCACGGTATCGGGCAGGTTCACGCCCTTGCGGTCTGACAGCGTGCCGCCGAAGATCACGCGGGTCGTCAGCCTCGTGGGTTCCGCCGTGATGATCTCGACGCGCAACCGCCCGTCGTTCAGCAGCAGGTTGTCGCCCACCTGCGCGGAGGCGAAGATCTCAGGGTGGGGCAGGCAGACGCGTGTCGCATCGCCCGGCGTCTTGTCCGCGTCGAAGATGAAGGTGTCGCCGGGTGCGATCTTCGCTTCCTTGGCAGCGAATGTGCCGATGCGGATCTTGGGGCCCTGGAGGTCGGCCAATATGCCGACGGGCCGCTTGAGCTTCGCCTCGACGGAGCGGATGTCACGATGCAGCTGGCGCAGCAGGTCGTGCTGCGTATGGCTCATGTTGATCCGGAAAACATCAACGCCGGCAAGAAAGAGCTTTTCCAGCATCTCAGGCGATGACGACGCGGGTCCAAGCGTCGCCACGATCTTCACGTTGCGATTTCGGCGCATTACTGTCCTTGAGTGGTCTTGTCGCCCGAGAGTGAAACGGTCCAGTCCGTTTCCTCCTTGGTGTCGACTTCGAAAAAGCCCGTCTTCCGGTAGCCACGGGCTTCGCAGTCCTCGATGCCGCGTATGGTGAAAACCCTGTCACGCGTGCACATCATGGAGTTGCCCCCCCATGATCCGCCCTTGTCGTAGTCGACGGCAAACACATAATAGAACCTGGCGATCAGCGGTCCCTTCAGGAAAGTCACGCATTTCTGAGGCTCGACCGTCCACCAGCCTTCCGTCACCCAGCCCTGCTTGTCCTTGTAGCCCAGTGCCGCGCCGACGCGGCTCTCGGTCTGGTTACACAACTTGAGGTCTGCCTGCGCGGGAAGCGACATGAAACCCATGATCGTCAGCGCTCCTGCCGCGAGCGCAATGTTTCGAAGCATTCTGCCGCCTCCGGATAAATTCCGCGAATCGTCCATCACAATTCCTGCCTGGGCACGCCGCGTCAATCCTCAGGCCTCCAGGGCTGCCCGGCATGGCGCGGCGCGACGGGTGACTGAGGAATTAGCGTCATCTATATGCCCAGTCCATGACAAAGATATCCATGTTCGAACCTTACGAAATTGTGGCGGGACAAGGGCATAGCCGGCTCGTCCTGCTGTGCGACCATGCCTCCAACCGTCTCCCGGAGGAATACGGCAGCCTTGGCCTGGATCCGCGCCAGTTTGAGCGCCACATCGCCTATGACATCGGTGCCGCCGCCCTCACGCGGGGGCTGGCGGGGCGCCTCGGCGCCACGGCGGTCCTGTCCTGCTTCTCCCGTCTCCTCATCGATCCGAACCGGGGGATGGACGATCCCACGCTCATCATGCGCCTGTCGGACGGCGCCGTGGTTCCGGGCAACCGCGAGGTGGGCGATGAGGAGCGCGCCCGCCGCATCAGCCGCTTCCACCGGCCCTACCACCAGGCGATCGCGGGCACTCTGGCGGACGTGAGGTCGCAGGGCCATGTTCCCTTCCTGGTGTCGATCCACTCCTTCACGCCGGTCTGGCGCGGATGGGAGAGGCCCTGGCACGCCGGTATCCTGTGGGACCGCGACGAGCACGTGGCGCGCGCCATGATCCGCGGCTTCCTCGCCCAGGGTGATCTTGTGGTGGGCGACAATGAGCCCTATCACGGTGCGCTCGAGGGCGACACGCTCAATACCCATGGCACCCGGGCGGGACTGCCGCATGCGCTGATCGAGGTTCGCCAGGATCTGATCGCCGCCAAAACAGGTGTGGATGAGTGGGTCGAACGGGTGGCGAAGGTGATCGAACCCATTATGTATGAAGCCCGGTAATCGCCCGGGACTTGCGAGGGCATGACATGAACATCGACGATACGACAAGGACTGAACTTGAGGCGGCAGCTTTTCGCCGCCTGCTGGACCATCTGCGCGCCCGCACCGACGTGCAGAACATTGACATGATGAATCTCGCCGGCTTCTGCCGCAACTGCCTGTCCAACTGGTTCGAGGACGCCGCGAAGGCCAAGGGCGTTGCGGTAACGCGTGACGAGGCCCGCTCCATGGTCTACGGCATGCCCTACGAGGAGTGGAAGGCGAAGCACCAGTCCGGCGCCTCCGACGAGCAGAAGGCGAAGTTCGCCCAGTCGCACAAGCACTGACACATGGAACATCCGACATGACGGCAACCAAGACCAGTTTCGCACATGGCCAGCTCAAGTCCCTCGTCGAGCGCATCGAGCGCCTCGAGGAGGAGAAGAAGACGATCGCCGGCGACATCAAGGAAGTCTATGCCGAGGCGAAGGCCAATGGCTTCGACACCAAGATCCTGCGCAAGGTGATTTCGCTGCGCAAGAAGGAGGCCTCGGAGCGCGAGGAGGAGCAGTCCATGCTCGACGTCTACATGGCAGCGCTCGGGATGATCCCCGGCGAGGCGGAAGAGGCGGCCTGACAGCGCCGCCTATCTGAGCACCAGCGCACTGCCGCGGCCTGCGCACATGGCCGTGACGGCTTCAACGATGGCGCCGGCCACCAGCTTGCGGCGCGCAGGGGATGCAAGCTCGATTTCCTCCTGGCGGTTCACGATGATTCCTGCCTCGAGCAATATGGCGGGTGCGGCGGCATCCTTGAGAACCCTCAGGTTGCGGAACTCGAACACGCCATGCCGCCTGTCGAGGATGGCGCGGTTCTCGCCCGGAATCGTCTCCGCATGATGCATCGAAGGGGTGAGACCGGCAGAGGTGAGGCTCCGGCCCAGCGCCGTGGCGAAGGCGAGGCTCTCCTGGAAGTGCGGGCTGGCGCGCGACACGAAGATTGAAAAGCCCGCGAAGCGGTCGGAGTACCTGCCACCCCGGCCGGCAAACTGCCAGTCCTCGAGATATCTCTCCTGAACCGAGTCGTGGTGGATCGACACCACGAGGGCAGGGGAAAGCGCCCGCGCGGCTGACACGCGGCGCGACAATTGTTCCTTGCCCTTGCCGGAGACGAGAATGCGGGGCGCCGGAAATCCGGCCTCCCCAAGGGCTGCCGCCGCATCGCGGCCCAGGGCGATGTTGAAGGCGAATTCCGGAATGCCGCGCGCACTCACAGCCCCCGGATCCTCCGGCGTGTGGCCGATGTCCACGGCAATGGGAAAATCGCCCCTGATGCATTCGGCGCGCGCCGTGGCGGGCAGCAGCGCAACGCAGAGGGCGAAAAGAAAGGCGAGCATCGCCCGGTGCTTCAAAGGGTGCATCAGCCTTCCCGCCTGCAGTGATTGGCGCCACCCTTCCATGCCGGGCTTGTGCGGGGCTCTTTTGTAGAAAGGGGCCGCCATGCGTGGCAGCCCCCTGGATCGGCCTTGTTGTATCGTCAGTTCTGGCTGGAGACGGTCTTGCGCAGCGCAGGGATGCTCAGCAGGCTGCCCTTGCCTTCACGGTTCACCACCAGCATGTCGCCCTTGCCTTCCGTGGCGGTGACCTGCTCCGCCGATGCCTGCGCCGTTTCGGCAACGGCCAGCCGCTGTGTTTCAACGGGGTCCGCCTGAGCCTCGCTCACGCCGGGCAGGAGGTCGGAAAGCGGTGACTTGGTGAATTGCTGGGCCGCACCATCACGGCGCACGGCCTTGCCCGGATCGAAGATCATCTGCTGCGGCCACCAGAAGATGTCGCCGCCCGCGGAGGCGGTGCTGATCGAGCGGATGACGGGAACATCCTCGGTTTCGCCATTGCGAAGTTCTTCGGCAAGGCTGGACTTGGCCGCAACGTTGGACTGCTGTTCGTCCAGGATCGCCTCCGGCGCCGGAATGACACCGATGGCGTTGCCGTCAAGCACCTGGGGCTGGCTGCGGGCCATCTGGTCGGGCGGCGGCGCTGCTGCGGGCTCGATCTTCATGTTGACCGCCGCCATCATCAGAACCTCGATGGGCTTGGGGCGCGGACGCGGAACGGGATAGCCCTGGTTCACACCCTCGGGCGCCTCGGCCACCTGCTCGGCTTCTTCTTCGGCTTTGGCCTCTTCAGGTTTGGCCTTCGGCTTCAGCGGGGCAGCCGCGGCATCCTCGCTCATGCCGGCGAGTTCCTCGTCATCCTCCGAGTAGGCAGTCTCGAGGGGGATCTTCTTCTTGTTCTTGGCGGCCGATTCCGCGGCCTCCTGCTGGGACGGCAGGCCAGCGGCGGTTGTGTCCGCCTGGGCGATCTCGACTTCGGGAACCGCCTTCATGCCCTGCTTGTTGAGGCGCGCGCCGACGGTCTTCTTGTAGTCACGCATGATGCGGGCCATCTGCTTCTGGCTGATGGCCGGGCCCCAGTGGCGAACGCGCCCAGAATCGATGTGGAGGAAGCCCGTGGGGCCGCCGCCGGAACGGTAGTAGCCCACGCCGCCCACCTGGCGGACGAGTGCCGAGTTGCGCATCCTCTCCGTGGGAACGTCAGGGAAATAGATGTCGATCGCCTTGCCGACCATGTGCTGGCTCTTGCGGGCCACGTTGCGCCCCACCTTCTTCAGGAAGGCGTTGGTCTTGGGGGAGCGGTAGCCGGACACGATGTGGACGGGGCGCTTCGAACCGAGGTCGGCATGCAGTTCCCACATCAGGTCGATCGTCTTCGGCGACATGGCGATCACTTCATTGCGGCGCCAGTCACGCAGGATGTAGTTGAGCTTCTTCATGGCGGACGGGATGTACTTCCCGTTCTTCATGTAGGTGACGGTGAGGCTTTCCTTGGTGTGGATCTGATAAATCGAAATGGTGCGCGTTTCACCGCCCGATGACGCAGGGGCATTCCAGCTGAAATAGGTTCCGGCCGCAAGCGCAGCCACGACCGCGACGGATGCGAACGCCTTTTTCCAGCGCTCAATCAAGGTGTTACGATGTCCGGCTTTGCTGCAGTCCAAACCCATACCCCACTTACCGACCGGAATCCCGGTTCCTCTGGTACCCCGTTCAGCCTGCCCAACACCCTCAAGGATCTTGGGATTACACTGAAACGGCGTTTCAAACAAGAATGAGGCCACCTTGAGGCGGCATTGGGGAATGGTAAATGCTCATGATTAACGGGCGCTTAAACTGTGGACATCCGTCACGCGCCGCATTCCCGGCGTAAATCACCGGCCTTCCGCCGCCGCCTCCGGGGGCTCAGCGCTGGGCCACCGTCATCATGGAGCGGGCGTCCGACATGGCCTTGTCGCGTCCATACATGTCCTCGAAATAGTGAATGTTGCCGGTTTCGTCCGGCCAGGCAGTGAAATAGGTCAGGTGCACGGGGATCTTCTCTTTAAGCCGCACCGTCTCGCTTTTGGGGGTCGCGATGTTCTTGTCCACGGTCGCCTGGTCCCAGCCGAGGATGACGGCGGCGAACTCCCGCGGGTTCTGGACGCGCACGCAGCCATGGCTGAAGGCGCGCGCCTCCTTGTCGAACAATTCGCGGCTGGGCGTGTCGTGCATGTAGATGTTGTGCGTGTTGGGGAACAGGAACTTCACTTCGCCCAGCGCGTTCTTCACGCCAGGTGGCTGATGGATGCCATAGGGAACCTTGTTGCCGTAGCTTGACCAGCTGACTGAACGTGATGAAACGACCTTGCCCTTCTGGTTCACCACCTTGAAGCCCAGCCGGTCGAGATAGCCGGGGTCACGGCGGAGCTTGGGGAGATACTCCTTGGCGATGATGGACGGCGGCACCCCCCAGGAGGGGTTGAAGATCACGAGTTCCATCTCGTCATGGAAAACGCTGGTCTGGGTCGTGGGCTTGCCAACGATCACCCGGGTCGACCAGACCGCCTTGCCGTTCTCCACCACCTCGGCGGCGTAGGCCGGCTGATTGACGAAGATGTGCCGCTTGCCGAGTTCGCGCGGCAGCCAGCGCAGGCGCTCCATGTTGTTGATGAGCTTTGCCTCATGGCGCTCCGAGAGATCCGCGTTGAGGGCCGCCACGGTCTGCGGGCCAAGAATGCCCGTCACCTTGATATGGGCCTCCTTCTGGAACTGACGCAATTCAGCCACCAGTTCCTTGTCGAGCAGCAGCGGATCGGCCCCCGGCGCTGCCGCCGCAGCGGCATAGCCGCGCTCGACCAGTTTCTGGCGCACCGCCGGAATGCGCGGGTCGCTGCCACCGGTCTTCACCAGTTCGCCATCCGGTATCGGCTCGGCGGCGGCACTGCCACGCTCGGCGCGGAGTTCGCCCAGGGCCTTTTTCATGGCCGCATAGGCAGGGTGAGCAGGGTGGAGCGACTTGAGATAATCCGCCGGGTAGGGCGACCATGCCAGCACCCGGGCTGCCGTGCCCCCGGTCACCGGGGCGGAGTCGATGTCATGATAGGAAGACAGCTTGCGGGGGTCGAACAGGCCGCCTGAGGCGTCCCGCGCATAGCGGACGGTGGCGGCGAAGAGGTCAATGTCGAGCCGGGCCATGGCGGCCTGGTCCCAGACCGGCAGGGGCTGATCGAAGCTGGTCAGCCTGGCGGGCAGATAGGCGGCGGGCTCAAGCCCTTCCGCCGCCGCCGCAGACAAAAGCGACAGCGCGGCTTCGCCACGTTCCGAGAGCTTGCCCTCAGCGACCCAAACCGGCTTGAAGTTGCGCTGCCGGTAGGTTTCGATCACCGCATCGCGTGTCTCCGGCAGAACCTGCAGGGCAGGGCCGCTTGCCCCCAGCTGGTCATGGATGGCGCCCGCTGCGGGATCGAGAGGGCGGGGCTCCGCCAGCGTGAGCCCGTTCATCGCCACGAGGCGGGGAGCAACGTAGCGCAGGTTGCCCATGCCGAGACCGCGATCGCCCTCTGGATCCTCGTCGGCTGCCGCCACGCTCATGTTCCTGGGGGCTGGTTGGGAAATGATGCGGATGCCAAGGAAATCGCCGCGATCCCGATTCCTGAAAAGGCGGCGGTCGGTCTTCCGGCGTTCGCCGTTGCCGCCGAAAACCTGCTCGAAAAAGGTCGGCTTGCGCTTCTTGGCCGGTCTGTCGGCCTCCGCCATTCCAGTACCCAGAACGGCGAGCGCGAGAAGCGACGCGGCACACAACCTAACAAACGTTTTCATGCAAGATCCACCCGACGTCCGCCCCTCAATCTCTCTTTTAGCGCGAGGCGCCTGGGTCCGGAAATCAAATTCCCGGCAATTCCAAAGTTATCCTGCGGCTTCCTCGAGACCCAGGTCCTTCATGCGCCGGTAGAGCGTGGAGCGTCCGATGCCAAGCTTGCGCGCGACCTCTGACATCTGCCCCTGGTAGCGGGTCAGGGCGAGGCGGATCATGTCGGCCTCGACGTCCTCAAGCTTGCGGATGTGGCCGCCCTCGGTAACCACGGGAATGCCATAGGCGATGCCGTCGGCGACGGCGGGCCCGCCCCGGCGGGGCATCGGAGCGCCCCCGGCGATGGCGGCCATTCCCTGCGGCAGGGCGGGCTTGGGCGCCAGCTGCGGGGCAGGCGGTATCTTGATCTCATAGCCTTCGACGAGGGAGGCGATCTGCGGGAAGTCCTGGATGTCGAGCCGGTCGCCCTCGCACAGCACCATGGCGCGGAACACCGTGTTCTCAAGCTGGCGCACGTTGCCCGGACATGTGTAGGACCTGAGCAATGCCAGTGCCTCCGGCGCGATGCCGCGCACCTTGCGGCCTTCCTCGGCCGCGAAGCGCGTGATGAAATGCATCACGAGTTCAGGGATGTCTTCCTTCCTGTCCCTGAGCGGCGGCACCATGACGGGGAAGACGTTGAGCCGGTAATAGAGATCCTCGCGGAACTGGCCCGCCTTCACCATCTCGATCATGTTGCGGTTGGTGGCCGAAATCAGCCGGATGTTCACCTTCACCGGGCGTCTGGCGCCCACTGGGTCGATCTCGCCCTCCTGGATGGCGCGCAACAGCTTCACCTGCAGGTCGAGCGGCAGCTCCGCCACCTCGTCGAGGAACAGCGTGCCGCCGTCCGCCTCCTGGAACTTGCCGATGTGGCGCGCGGTGGCGCCGGTGAAGGCGCCCTTCTCATGGCCGAACAGGATCGATTCAACGAGGTTTTCGGGCAGCGCGCCGCAGTTCACCGCAACGAAGGGCCGGCCAGACCGCTCGCTCTCGCCCTGGATGGCGCGGGCGATCATTTCCTTGCCGACACCCGATTCCCCCTCGATCAGCATGGGGATGTTGGACTGCGCGCCGCGCTTGCCGAGCCGCATGACATTGGTCATGGCGGGCGAGGAGGCGATGAGGTCGCGGAAGGTGAGGGCGCCTCCCACCTTCTTGTTCAGCCGCTTCACCTCCTCGGTGAGGGCATTGACCTTGAGCAGGTTCTGGATCGAGATCTTGAGCCGCTCCGGGCTGATCGGCTTCACCACGAAGTCGTCCGCGCCCGCGCGCATGGCCTTGACCACGGTCTCGATCGAGCCCTGTGCGGTCTGCACGATCACCGGCAGGTCGCCGCGCACCGACTGCAGGCGCTCGAGAAACTCCAGCCCGTCCATGCCCGGCATGTTGAGATCGAGGATGATGAGTTCGATCGAGCCCCCGGATGGGCTCCTCAGCACGTCCAGCGCCTTCTGCCCCCCATCCACCGGCATGGGGTCGCAGCCGAAGCGCCTGACCATTTCCTCGAGAATTCTGCGTTGTGCCGGATCGTCTTCAACGATGAGAACGCGGACAGCCATGCGATGCGAACTTCTTTCAAAAAACCGTCAATTTGCCGGGATTTCCGCCACCGTTCCTTAACGGCCTGCAGGCGACTCGCCACGGCAACTGGGGTTACCCTGCCACCCAAGTGTAAAGGCGCTGTTAATGACAAGCCGCGTTTGGGGACATAGAAATCGATTGTCCAAAGGCATTTTTGGGCAGGCCTGCGGCGCCTGCGCGGCGGTTTCTTGATCCCCATCATTGCACCCGGTCCCGGTTGCGCGCAAGCTTTGGCCCCTTTGAGGAGGCGATTTGAACCGGTTCCGTATCTTCCTGTTCGGCTTGGCGTTTCTGGGTCTAGCCGGGGGAATCGCCGCGCCACAGTTCGGGCTTGCCGGCTTTCAGGCGCTGATCTGGGGGGTGGCGGCAGGTCTCGTCCTTGCGGCGCTTCTGAGCGAGATCGTCACGTCCCTATCGCGTGGCGAGGTGGGGCTCGACCTGGTTGCGGGGCTTTCCATCTCGGCAGCGCTGGCCTTCGGCGAAAACCTGGCGGCGGGCGTTGTGGCGCTGATGTATGCCGGGGGCCAGCTTCTGGAAGACTATGCCGCGAACCGGGCGCGGGCCGACATGCGCGCACTTCTGGCGCGCGTGCCCAAGACGGCACTCCGCTACCAGGACGGCCACCTTGAAGAGGTGGCGATCGACGCCATCCGCCCGGGCGACCGGCTGCTGATCCGCCAGGGCGACATCGTGCCGGTGGACGGCTGCATCTCCTTCGGCAGGGCCCTGCTCGATCTCGCCGCGCTGACAGGCGAATCGGTGCCGATGCGGGCACTGGAGGGCGCGGCGGTGCAGAGCGGCGCCCGCTCGCTCGACACCGCCTTCGACATGGAGGCCCGGAAGCCCGCATCGACAAGCACCTATGCGGGGATCGTGCGCCTGGTTGAGGCCGCGCAAGCGGCCAAGGCGCCGATGGTGCGGCTGGCGGACCGCTATGCGCTGGCCTTTCTTTTCGTCACCCTGGCGCTGGCGGGGGGAACCTGGGCGTGGACCGGTGACCATATGCGCATGCTGGCCGTGCTGGTCTCGGCAACCCCTTGCCCGCTCATCCTCGCGGTGCCGGTCGCCATCGTCTCCGGCATGGGCAAGGCGGCCCGCCGCGGCGTGCTGATGAAAGGAGGCCCCGTTCTGGAGACCATGGCCCGCGCCAGCACCCTCGTCATCGACAAGACCGGCACGCTGACGCGGGGCCGCGCGGAAGTGTCTGCGATCCGGTCCACCGGAGAGATTCCGGAGGATGAGGTGCTGAGGCTCGCGGCCTCTCTCGAGCAGGCCTCGGCCCATGTGACGGCAGCCTCGATCGTCGAGGCCGCCCATGACAGGGGGCTTCGCCTGTCCTTCCCCCAGAAGGTGCGGGAGACGGCGGGCGAGGGGCTGGCGGGCGAGGTTGAGGGGCAGGACGTGGTCGTCGGCGGGCATGATTTCGTGGCGCGGCAGATCGGGCTCACGCTCGAAAGGCCCGCCCAACCGCCGGGAACGGCACTTGCCGCCGTAGCCATCGCGGGCCGGCTTGCCGGGCACCTCCTGCTGGCTGATGCCGTGCGCCAGGAAACGCCCGCCGCGCTCGCCAGCCTCCGGGCGGCAGGCATCAGCCGCATCGTTCTGGCCTCGGGCGATGACCAGGCCGTCGTCGACCGGGTCGGGGGTGACCTCGGCCTCGACGTGCTGCGCGGCAGCCTCACACCCCCGGAAAAAGTCGCCATCGTGCTGGAGGAACGCCGCAACGGCGTCACCCTCATGGTGGGTGACGGCGTCAACGATGCGCCAGCCCTGGCCGCGGCGGATGTCGGCATTTCCATGGGCGCCACGGGCTCCGCCGCCGCCACGGAATCCGCCGATGCCGTGCTGCTGGTCGATGACCTGACGCGGCTTGCGGAGGGCCTCGCCACTGCGCGGCGCGCCCGCGCCATCGCCGTGCAGAGCGTCTTCATCGGCTTAGGGCTGTCCTTCGCGGCCATGCTGGCCGCCGCCTTCGGCTACATCAGCGTGGTCCAGGGCGCGCTGCTGCAGGAGGTGATCGACGTCGCCGTCATCCTCAATGCGCTTAGGGCGCTGCGTTAACTTGCAGTAAGACCCACCAGCACGGGTTGCCGAAGTCTTCTGCCTGCGCCATATCAGCCCTTCACCAAGTGAAGGACCCGACATGACCGTCGCCGCCGCCCAGACCCTCGGACCGCTGCCCGAATGGAACCTCGCCGACCTCTACGCCTCGCCGGACTCTCCCGATTTCGCGCGCGACATGAAGAAGGGGGAGGAGCTGTCGAAGGCTTTCGCCGAGACTTATCGCGGAAAGCTCGTTACGCTGGGCGGCGCGGCACTCGCGCAGGCGCTCAAGGATTATGAGGTGATCTCCGATCTCCTCGGCCGCACCGGCTCCTATGCCCAGCTCTACTATGTGGGCGATACGACAGACTCGCAGCGTGGCAAGTTCTATGGCGACGTCTCTGCGAAGCTCACCGAGATCTCCACGCTGCTGCTGTTCTTCGAGCTCGAACTGAACCGCATCGACGATCAAGCCCTCGAGACGGCGATGCAGGTTCCAGCCCTCGCACACTATCGGCCCTGGATCGAGAACCTGCGCAAGGAGAAGCCCTACCAGCTCGACGATAAGCTGGAAGAGCTGTTCCTTGAAAAGTCCCAGACATCGGCGGCCGCCTTCAACCGCCTCTTTGATGAGACCATGGCGGCGCTCCGCTTCGAGGTCGATGGCGAGACCCTCACGCTGGAGCCGACGCTGAACCTGATGCAGAACCCGGATGAGGCGAAGCGCAAGGCGGGTTCAGACGCGCTGGCGAAGACCTTCGGCGATAACATCAAGCTCTTCACGCTGATCACCAACACGCTGGCCAAGGACAAGGACATCTCCGACCGCTGGCGCGGCTTCAAGGACATTGCTGACGCGCGCCACCTGTCGAACCGGGTGGAGCCCGAAGTTGTAGCGGCATTGGTCGAATCCGTGCGCAACAACTACCCGAAACTGTCGCACCGCTATTACCGCATGAAGGCCAAGTGGCTCGGCAAGGATCAGCTGATGCACTGGGACCGTAACGCGCCGCTGCCCGCCGAGGACACGCGCGAGGTGCCGTGGGCGGAGGCGAAGGACATGGTCTTGTCCGCCTACGGATCATTCGATCCGCAGATGGCGGAAATCGCGCGCACCTTCTTCGACAAGAACTGGATCGATGCGCCCTCCCGGCCCGGCAAGGCGCCGGGCGCCTTCGCGCATCCGACCGTTCCCTCGGCACACCCCTATGTGCTGCTCAACTATCTCGGCAAGACACGGGACGTGATGACGCTCGCCCATGAGCTGGGCCATGGCGTGCACCAGGTGCTGGCGGCGGACCAGGGCCCGCTCATGTCCTCTACACCGCTGACGCTTGCTGAAACCGCATCCGTCTTCGGCGAAATGCTGACCTTCCAGGCGCTGCTGAAGAAAACCACTGATCCGAAGAAGCGCAAGGCGCTGCTGGCTTCCAAGGTGGAGGACATGATCAACACCGTCGTCCGCCAGATCGCCTTCTATACCTTCGAGCGCAAGGTCCACACCGCGCGCAAGGAAGGCGAGCTCACGCCCGAGCAGCTCAACGCCATCTGGCTCGAGGTGCAGGCGGAGAGCCTGGGCGATGGCATCCGGTTCGGGGAAGGCTACGAGACCTTCTGGACCTATATCCCGCATTTCATCCACTCGCCCTTCTACGTCTATGCCTATGCCTTCGGCGATTGCCTGGTGAACTCGCTCTATGCCCGCTACCGCGAGAGCGAGCAGGGCTTCCAGGAGAAGTACTTCGCCATGCTGAAGGCCGGCGGCACCAAGCACCATTCGGAACTGCTGAAGCCCTTCGGCCTCGACGCGGCGGACCCGAAGTTCTGGGACAAGGGCCTGTCAGTCATCTCCGGCATGATCGACGAACTGGAAAAGATGTAGCGTGTTTCTCCCCTCCCCCTTGTGGGGAGGGGCGGGG
>CAIYXE010000661.1 GCA_903930095.1 uncultured Hyphomicrobiales bacterium | reverse complement strand
GCGGCGTGAAGCCCGCGAGTGGCGTGATGCGCTCGCCCACGCCCTGCATGCGGCAGGGCTTGCCCGTCAGGCAGACGGGCACATCAGCGCCGATCGCGAGGGCCGCGGACATGGCCTCCTGATCGAGGCTGGTCAACCCGGCGAGGCTGAGGAAGCCCTTGAGGGCCGCTGCGGCATTGGCTGACCCGCCGCCGATGCCCGAGGCCACGGGCAGGTTCTTGGTGAGATGAACGGCGGCGGGGGCGAGCGCCAGACCACGCCTTGCGGCAATGGCCTGCGCTGCCTCCCATGCCCTGGCGATGATGTTGCCAGGGGCTGCAGGCAGGGCGGCCGCGAAGGGACCGTCCGCCGTGACAGTGAAGTGCTGGGAAGGCGCAAAGTGCAGGCTGTCGCCGACATCTGCGAAGGCCACGATTGAGTCGAGGTCGTGATAGCCGTCAGCGCGGCGGCCCAGCACATGCAGTGCGAGGTTCACCTTGGCAGGTGCGAAGAGGCTGAAGGGCGCGAAGCCCGCCTCAGCCGTTCGACTGGCCGGGCGCATTTTGCGCGGGCGTGACCGGGGTTTCCTCCGGCATGCCGTTCTTGATCTTGTCCTCGATGCGCTTCAGGTCGTCGGGCTCTGGCTTGTTGTCACGCGCATGCTGCCACTGGAAGCGGGCCTCCAGCTTGCGGCCCACGCGCCAGTAGGCATCGCCCAGGTGCTCAGCGATGATGGGATCGGCGGGCAGCAGTTCCACCGCGCGCTCGATGTGGACGACGGCCTGCTCGAAATCGCCCAGCTGGTAATAGGCCCAGCCCAGGCTGTCGATGATGTAGCCGTCATTGGGCTTCAGCTCGACCGCCCTCTTGACCATATCGGTGGCCTCGGTGAGGTTGATCCTCTTCTCGATCATCGAATAGCCGAGATAGTTGAGCACGCTCGGCTCATCGGGGGAGAGTTCGAGTGCGCGGCGGAAGCGCTGCTCGGCGATGTCCCACTGCTTCAGCCGCTCATGGGATATGCCGTCATAGTAGTAGACGCGCCAGTGGCCGGGCACGTGTTCGGTGATGAGCGCAATCGCATCGTCATAGGCCTTGGCGGCGCCGGCATAGTCCTCGTTGCTGCGATAAAGGTTGCCGAGGGTGACGATGGCGTCGTAGTTGTCCGGCTCACGCGCGATGAGCTGCTGCAACTTGTCGAGCGCCTCGTCCTTGCGATCAAGGCGCTGCAGGCTGACGGCGATTTCCATGTCGGCGTTGGAGCGCAGGGCGGAGCCCTCCGGCACCTCGGCATAGGCCTCGATCGCCTTGTCGAAGCGGCGCATGTCCTCATAGGTGTCGCCCAGCAGCGTGAACAGCACCGGCTTGTCGGCGTCCAGGCCCAGAGCCAGGCGGGTATAGAGCAGGGCGACGTCGATGCTCTGCTCGTCCGTCATCGAGGTGGCGAGCGAGAACAGCGCCTCGGCAGCGCCAGCCCCGGGGGAGGTGATGAAGGCCTGCGGCTTCTCGTTCTTCACGCTGGCGTCCAGCGCGGCGAGGATCAGCGGGTTCTCGTCATTGGCGAGAAAGGCGCGGTAGACCTTCTGCGCCTCGGCGGCGCGCCCGTTGCGCGCCAGGAAATTGCCATAGGCCTGGGCAACGCGCAGCGACATGCCCGCCTCCTCATAGGCCTTGCGGTAGGAGGCCTCGGCCCGGATGGCATTGCCGAGGTAATCGGCGATCAGTGCCGCGTGGAAGGCCTTGAAAGTGCCGAAGCTCTCGTTGCTTTCCAGCCGGTCCAGCGCCTTCATCGCGGGGTTGAGTTCACCTTCACCCGCAAATGACCAGGCGGTGAGCAGCGCCGAAGTGAGTTCGCCCACCGGCGTGTAGGCGGCCTCCGCGAAGTTCTTGCGGGCCTCCTCATAGCGGCGGGCACGGAACTCCCGCAGCCCGAGCACGATGCGCGCCATGCGCTGCTGGCTGTTGAACTTGAGCACCTCGGTGGCATAGTCCTCGGCCTTGGGGAGGTTGCCTTCCGAGAGTTCGAGGAGAAAGAGCTTCTCGGTCAGAAGCGGGTTGCCCTGGTCCCACTTCAGCACATTCCTCAGGTAATCCGAGGCGAGGCTGTTGTCGCGCAGCTTCGCTGCCGACCGGCCGGCCAGGTAACTGCCCGATGGCGAGACCGCGGCCTTCTCATAGGCTGCTGCGGGACCGCCCGCGAGAGGTGCTGCGAGCAAGGCGGAGAAAACAGTGCCGAGAAGGAAACGCCGCATTTTCATCCATTTCATCGATGGGGCGGCCCCGTGCCGCCCTCAGATCCTGCTCACGTCATTCCTGCAAAATGAGGTGATTTTGGGATTGCCGCAAGGGATATGGGCGGCAGGCCGCCCTCACATGTTGGGATAGTTCGGGCCTTCCCCGCCCTGCGGCACGACCCAGTTGATGTTCTGCGAGGGGTCCTTGATGTCGCAGGTCTTGCAGTGCACGCAGTTCTGGTGATTGATCTGGAAGCGCGGCACCTTGCCCTCCTCCATCACAACCTCATACACCCCCGCCGGGCAATAGCGCTGGGCGGGCTCGGCATAGACGGGCAGGTTCTGGCCGATGGGGATCTCCGGGTTCTTGAGCTGCAGGTGGACCTTCTGGTCCTCCTCGTGGTTGGTGCCGGAGAAGGCGATGTTGGTGAGCCGGTCGAAGGAGATGACGCCGTCGGGCTTCGGGTAGGTGATGGGTGTCGTTTCGGCGGCGGGTTTCAACGTCGCGTGATCGGGCTTTCCGTGCTTCCAGGTGCCGAAGCCGAAGCCGAAGATCTGGTTCAGCCACATGTCGAGGCCGCCCAGCGCCAGGCCGCCGACGAGGCCGAGCCTCGACCACATGGGCTTGACGTTCCTGACCCGCTTCAGGTCCTGGTAGACCCACGAGCCTTCATAGGCCGCTTCATATTCGCCGAGCTCGTCTCCGGCCCGGCCCGCCGCGATGGCCTTGACGGCAGCCTCGGCCGCCAGCATGCCGGTCTTCATCGCATTGTGGGAACCCTTGATGCGCGGCACGTTGACGAAGCCCGCCGAGCAGCCGATCAGCGCGCCGCCCGGGAAGGCAAGCTTCGGCACCGACTGGAAACCGCCCTCGGTGATGGCACGCGCGCCATAGGCGACCCGCCGCCCGCCCCGCAGCACCGGCTCGATCAGCGGATGGTGCTTGAAGCGCTGGAACTCCATGTAGGGGTAAAGATGGGGGTTGTCGTAGTTCAGGTGCACCACCAGGCCGATGGACACGAGATTATCCTCGAGATGGTACATGAAGCTGCCGCCGCCGGTCCTGGCGCCGAGCGGCCAGCCCATGGTGTGGGTGACCTGGCCCTGGCGGTGGTTCTCGGGGCGGACCTCCCACAATTCCTTCATGCCGATGCCGAACTTCTGCGGCTCGCGGTCCTTCGACAGGTCGAAGCGGCGGATGATCTCCTTCGCCAGCGAGCCGCGCACGCCTTCAGCAATGAAGACATACTTGCCGATGAGCTCCATGCCCGGCTGGAAATCGGCCTTTGGCGCGCCGTCCTTGCCGATGCCCATGACGCCTGCGACGACGCCGCGGACGGACCCGTCCTCACGGTAGAGCACCTCGGAACAGGCAAAGCCCGGATAGATCTCAACACCCAGCCCCTCCGCCTGCTGGGCCAGCCAGCGGCAGACATTGCCGAGCGAAACGGCATAATTGCCGTGATTGTTCATGAGCGGCGGCATCAGCGCGTTGGGCAGGCGCAGCGCGCCTTGCGGGCCCAGCACGAAGAAGCGGTCCTCGGTGACGGGCGTGTTGAGGGGGGCGCCCTTCTGCTTCCAGTCGGGGATCAGCTCATCAAGCGCGACCGGATCGACAACGGCGCCCGACAGGATGTGGGCGCCGACCTCCGAACCCTTTTCGAGCAGGCAAACGGCGAGGTCGGGCGCGAGCTGTTTCAGCCGGATTGCCGCGGCAAGCCCTGCCGGGCCTGCCCCCACGATCACGACATCATATTCCATCGCCTCGCGCTGGACCTGTTCCAAGAGCCTCACTCCTGCCTATCTTCAAACGTCGGGCGCCTTTATAGTGGCACCGGATACGGGCACAAGCCACCATTTCAGACATGGAAACAAAGCGAAACGACATGACGCCGCATGAGGCGGCCGCCGCCCTGCGCTGGCTGGCCGAGATGGGCGCAGACGAGATCATCGGCGAGGAGGCGGTGAACCGCCTCGCTGCCGCCGCAAGCGCCGGGGCACCCGTGCTGGCCGCCAAGGCCGCCATGCCAGCCCCGGTCGTGGCGGAGACCCGGCACAGCCATGCCCCGGCCACACCCTCCCAGGCCGCGGCGTGCGGAAGCCTCGCGGAGATCGCCGCGGCCCTCGATGCCTTCGATGCCTGCCCCTTGAAAAAGACGGCGACCCGGCTGTGCTATGCCGACGGCAACCCCGCGGCGCGCGTGATGCTGGTGGGCGAGGCGCCAGACCGCGACGAGGACATCCAGGGCAAGCCCTTTGCCGGACGCTCCGGGCAGCTCCTCGACCGGATGCTGGCCGCGATCGGCCTGTCGCGGACGGCCGATGACAGGGAGAATGCGGTGTTCATCACCAACCTGATCTTCTGGCGCCCGCCCGGCAACCGCACGCCAACGGAAGCCGAGACCCAGATGTGCCTGCCCTTCCTGTTGAGGACGATTGAACTGCAGAAACCCGATGTGATCGTCTGCCTGGGGGTGACGCCTGCCCACCGCCTCACCGGCCGCAGCGACGGCATGCTGAAGATGCGCGGCAGGTGGACGACGGCAAACATCAGTGGGCGGAACATTCCGCTGCTGCCAACCCTGCACCCCGCCTTTCTGCTGCGCCAGCCGGCGCAGAAACGGCTCGCCTGGCGTGACCTTCTCACACTCAGGCAGGCTCTTGACGCGCACTGACCGTGCCTTGGAAGAACATCTGATTTTGACGTTGGCGCCGGTTTGACAGGAAAATTTTCCACATTCTCGCGCTCCGCGGCGGGGCAGGCGCTGAAACAGCGGGAGTTTCCCTTGTTCTGCGTAGTTGAATGGTGTTTCATGCCCGGCGGGAACGAAGGACTGGCAGGCAGTTGCTTGCCGTCGTCTATATTGGCTGATGATTACCCAAGGTGCTTTCCAACATGAGTGAGGCAAGGCAGTTCATCCCCGTCCGGATCGCCATCCTGACGATATCCGACACGCGCTCGCTCGAGACGGACGTGTCCGGCAAAACGCTGGCCGACCGGGTTGCCGCCGCGGGCCACCTGCTGTCGGCGCGCAAGATCGTGAAGGACGACATCCGCTCCATCCGCCATGTGATTCGCGACTGGACCGGCCGCAGCGACATCGATGCCATCATCTCGACGGGCGGCACCGGCCTGACCGGCAACGACGTGACGGTGGAGGCCATGCGCCCGCTCTTCGAAAAGGAGATCGAGGGATTCAGCACGCTGTTCCATATGATCTCCTTCCCCAAGATCGGAACCTCGACCATCCAGTCCCGCGCATGCGCCGGCGTGATGAAGGGCAAATACATCTTCTGTCTGCCAGGCTCGCCCGGGGCCTGCAAGGACGGCTGGGACCAGATCCTGCAGCCGCAGCTGGACTATACCCACAAGCCCTGCAATTTCGTCGAGATCATGCCCCGCCTGCAGGAGCACCAGCAGCGCGGACAGGGCTGATCAGGACCAGGCTCACGCCCCCGCCTTGCTCCGCAAGGGCAGCCTCACGCCCGACACGATGGCGAGTCCGGCGAGGATGACAGCACCCCCGGCCAGCTGCGCGAGCGAGACGGATTCGCCCAGCACCACGGCAGCGGTGACGATGCCGACAACCGGCATCAGCAGGATAAAGGGCGCGGCCTCGTCCATGCGGCACTGCTTCAGCAGGGTGAACCAGCACATATAGGCCAGGTAGAACCCGACGACACCGACGAAGGCGAGCATCGACCACTGCAGCCACGTCGCCTGCACCACGGATTGCCACTGGCCCTGCTCGATCAGCAGCGTGGCCAGCGCCAGCTGCGGCACGCTGCCGAACGCATTGGCCTTGAGCAGGCCGGGACCGCTGTCCCTGCCGTATTTCCGCGCCAGCACCTGACCCAGCGACCAGCAGAAGGCGCTGGCGATGATCATGACCGTGGGAAGAATGCCCGGAGCCTCCTCCGGCAGGCCGATGACGATCGCGACGCCGAGCACGGCCAGCGCCGTTCCCGCCGCCTTCCTGAGATCCAGCCTTTCCTTCATGATCAGCCAGTCGAGCAGGACGGCAAACGGTATCTGGATCTGCAGGATGAGGTTGGCGGCGGTGGCCGGCATCGAATCGCTGCGCAATCCCCAGAACAGCAGCGCCCCCTGGATGGTCACCGCAAAGGCCGAAATGGCGATGATCGAGGTCCAGGGCGTCTTCAGCCTCTCGCGCCGGGTGAGCGCCAGCACGATGGCGATGCCGCCGTAGACCATCAGCATCATGAACAGCGGCGGGAAATGCTGCACCGCCGGCTTGGCGATGGTGAAGCCCATTCCGAAGAACAGGGGCGGGAGCAGTGCGAGAAGGACCTGGCGGCGAGTCATGGGCGAGGCGACCATGCCCCGCTTCGCAGGACCCGGCAACCACAGGCAGATTGTTCTTGTTTTGTTCCCAAAAGTCGCCTATGCTTTTGCCATGTTCACACTGATGGATCGGCGCAGGGCACGTGAGCCCGACCCTGCCGCACTCAGCGAGGGGCGGATGACGGCGTTCGCCGGGCAGGCCCGCGGGCGCGGCGCCACGCTCAACATCTCCGGCCGGTTCGAGCCGTTCAGCCGATCGCTGTTCGATGACGGCTGGCAGGGGCTGGAGGACCTTCCTGCCTTCCGCACCGAGGTGTTCGAGGAGAAGCCGAAGTCGATCATCACCCGGAACGAATCGCCCGATATTTCCTTCGACCGCTCGATCAATCCCTATCGCGGCTGCGAGCACGGCTGCGCCTATTGTTATGCCCGGCCCGCCCACGCCTACATGGGGCTCTCTCCGGGGCTCGATTTCGAATCGAAGCTTTTCGCCAAGCCCAATGCGGCGGAACTGCTGCGCGCTGAACTCTCGCACAAGGCCTATGTGCCGAAGACCATCGCACTCGGCGCAAACACCGATGCCTACCAGCCAATCGAGCGGGAGCGGCGGATCACGCGGGCCGTGCTCGAGGTGCTCTCGGAGTTCAACCACCCGGTCGGCATCGTGACGAAGTCGGCCCTCGTCACCCGCGACATCGACATTCTGGCCCCCATGGCGCGGAAGGGGCTGGTGAAGGTGGCGCTGTCGGTGACGACGCTCGACCCGAAGCTTGCCCGCGCCATGGAGCCCCGGGCCGCCACGCCTGCGAAGCGGCTTGCCGCGATCCGGCAGCTTTCGGAGGCGGGCATTCCCACCGTGGTGATGGTGGCGCCCATCATCCCGGCGGTAAACGACAGCGAGATCGAGGCGATTCTGGCAACGGCGCGTGGTGCGGGCGCAGGGGAAGCAGGCTACGTGATGCTGCGCCTGCCGCATGAGGTGAAGGACGTGTTCAAGGACTGGCTGGAGGCCAGCATGCCGGACCGCGCGGCAAGGGTGATGTCGCTTGTGAGGTCGGCAAGCGGCGGCAAGGAGTATGAGGCCGCCTTCGGCACGCGCCAGCGGGGCACCGGGCCCTATGCCTGGACCATCGGCCGCCGCTTCGAACTGGCCTGTCAGCGGCTGGGGCTCAATGGCGCCAGGGTGAGGCTCTCGACGGATCATTTCCGCCGCCCGCCCCAGCCGGGCGAGCAGTTGACGCTTATCTGACCCGCCGCCCATAAGGGGCGGCATGGGCGGTTTCAGACCTGATTTCACCATCGAGCGGGACGCATTGCGACAGGGCGCAAGGCTGGTCTGCGGCATCGACGAGGCGGGCCGCGGGCCGTGGGCGGGCCCCGTTGTCGCCGCCGCCGTGGTGCTCAACCCCGACGACATTCCTGTGGGCCTCGATGATTCGAAGAAGCTGACAGAAGCGCAGCGGGAGGCGCTGTTCGAGCCCATCCTGCGCAGGGCCCGGGTCGGCATCGGCATTGCCGAGGCGGAGCGGATCGACCGCGACAATATCCTGCAGGCGACGCTCTGGGCGATGGCCAGGGCGCTTGACGGCATCGGCGGCGCCGACCTGGCGCTGATCGACGGCAACCGCGCGCCCGCCCTGCCCTGCCGGGCCGAGACAATCGTCAAGGGCGATTCGCGCTCGCTCTCGATCGCCGCCGCCTCGATCATCGCGAAGGTCACGCGTGACAGGATCATGGTTGGGCATGACGCCACCTACCCGCTCTATGGTTTTGCCCGGCACAAGGGCTACGGCACCGCCTTCCACAAGGACGCGCTGCTGCGCCACGGCCCCACGCCGCTGCACCGCAGGAGCTTCGCGCCCATCGCGGCGTTGATGAGCCGTTAACCATGCCGCCCGAAAGCGATTCACGGCCCACGCCGCAAGACTCATGATGTGGATTCTCGAGTCAGTTGCGTTTTGCGTTGTTGGGGTGTGGGATGGGATATCAGACACGGCCGGATATCAGGCCGTTGCACAACCGGATTCTGGTGGGCGACTGCCTGACGGAGCTGAAGCGGATTCCGTCCGCTTCCGTCGATCTCGTATTCGCCGATCCTCCCTACAACCTGCAGCTCTCCGGCGGCCTCACGCGGCCTGACCAGAGCAAGGTCGATGCGGTGGACGACCACTGGGACCAGTTCGAGAACTTCGAGGCCTATGACCGCTTCACCAAGGGCTGGCTGGCGGAGTGCCGCCGCATCCTGAAGCCCACGGGCGCACTGTGGGTCATCGGATCATACCACAACATTTTCCGCGTCGGCTCCATCCTGCAGGACTTGGGGTTCTGGATCCTCAACGACGTGGTCTGGCGCAAGACCAACCCGATGCCGAACTTCCGCGGCCGCCGCTTCACCAATGCCCATGAGACGCTGATCTGGGCGGCGCGCGACCAGAGCACGCGATACACCTTTCACTACGAGGCGATGAAGGTGTTCAACGACGACCTGCAGATGCGCTCTGACTGGACGCTGTCGCTGTGCACCGGTGCTGAACGCCTGAAGAATGCCGAGGGCGACAAGCTGCACCCCACGCAAAAGCCCGAGGCGCTGCTGCACCGCGTGCTGCTGTCCACCACCAACCCTGGCGATGTGGTGCTCGATCCCTTCTTCGGCACCGGCACCACGGGTGCGGCAGCCAAGCAGCTTGGCCGCATCTTCATCGGCATCGAGCGCGAGGAGGACTATGCCGAGGCAGCCCTTGCCCGCATCGACGCCACGGCTCAATTGCCAACGGAAGCGCTGAAGGTGACAGTCAGCAAGCGGGCGGAACCGCGCATTCCCTTCGGCTCACTCATCGAGCGCGGCCTCGTCAAGGCGGGCGACACGCTGTTCGACCCCTCGACGCGCATCGCCGCGCGGGTGCGCGCCGACGGTTCGATTGCCTGCAAGGACGCCTCCGGCTCGATCCACAAGATCGGCGCCCATGTGCAAGGCGCCGAGGCCTGCAATGGCTGGACCTTCTGGCATGTGAAGCGGGGCCCCAACCTGGTGCCCATCGACATGCTGCGCCAGCAGGTGCGCACCGAAATGGCATCCGCCGCCTGATCCTCAGTTGCAGCCGGGCCTTCACGGGTCTAATCGGGTCCGCACACGAGGGTCCGATCCATGAAAGCCCGGCAGCAGACATCCTTCCTCTTCGATCTCGACGGCACGCTGGTCGACAGCGTCTATGACCATGTGCTGGCCTGGCACGATGCGCTGCAGGAAGAGGGAATCGAAGTGTCCGTCTGGCGGCTGCACCGCAAGATCGGCATGTCCGGCGGCCTCTTCACCAAGGCGCTGGCGCGCGAGACGGGGCTCGAGTTCGGGCCGGAGATGCTCGAGAAGCTCAGGCTCCTGCATATCAAATACTATGGCAGCCGCTCGCACCGCACGCGCCCGCTTCCCGGCGCACGCGAACTGCTCAGCTACCTGAGCGGCAATGACATTCCCTGGGCCATCGCCACCTCGGGGCGCATCGAAACGGCGGGCCCCGTGCTGAAGATCCTCGGCGTTGACCCCGCCGAGCATACGATCATCACACGCGACATGGTGCGCTATGCCAAGCCTGACCCGGACCTGTTCCTGGCCGCAGCCGAGAAGCTCGACGTGGACATCGGCACCGCCTGCGTGGTGGGCGATGCGATCTGGGACATGCTGGCCGCACGCCGGGCGAGGGCACTCGGCATCGGCCTCCTCTCCGGCGGCTACGGCACGGAAGAACTCGAACGCGCCGGGGCCTACCGCGTGTACGAAGACCCGGCAGATCTGCTGGCGCATATCGATGAAGTGGGCGGGCGGCGGTAGCGCGCGTTCCGGCCAGGTGGAATCACCTGGTCGATAAGAACTCGCGCAAGATCAAAAGCTTGAGCGTGATCTTGCCGCAAAAGTGGTTTCCACTTTTGCGGATCATGCTCTAGCGGCGCTGCCTTCGCATTTGCCGGAACCTCGCACCATCGCCCAAAACATGCGCCACCACCTTGCGCATGAGGGTTGGCAGCGCCTCGCCTGAGAGGGCGGCTGGCGCTGTCCAGCGGTAGTCGCCCTCTTCCAGCACTTCGCCATCGGCAATCGACACCGCACGCCAGACGTCGAGTTCGAGGTGAAAATGGGTGAAGGTGTGCGTGACCTTGCCTGGAAGGACCTGCCATTGCGCGCGGAGCGGTGGCTCGCCTTCAGGGGTTGCAGCCCATTGCGTGGACGGCACTTCCATCATACCGCCGAGAAGGCCCTTTTCAGGCCTGCGGCGGAGCAGCACCGCGCCGTCCGCGCGCTCGATCCAGAAGGCGATGCCGCGGCGCGTGGGCACCAGCTTCTTTGGCTTCTTGCGCGGCAGCGAGGGCGCAAGGCCCGAGATGCGGCCGGCACAATGCTCCGCCCACGGACAGATGAGGCAGTTGGGATCGCGCGGGGTGCAGATGGTGGCGCCCAAATCCATCATCGCCTGGGCGAAGTCGCCG
>CAIYXE010000660.1 GCA_903930095.1 uncultured Hyphomicrobiales bacterium | reverse complement strand
TAACGTCATTTCACTCTGACTGGAGACAAACACATGCCCGCCTTCCGCACGCTCGATGACGTAACCCTCTCCGGTAAGCGTGTACTGTGCCGGGTCGATCTCAACGTGCCGATCAGCGACGGCAAGGTGACGGATGCAACGCGCATCGAACGCGTGGTGCCAACGCTGCGTGAGATCATGAACAAGGGTGGCGCCTTGATCGTGCTCGCCCATTTCGACCGGCCCAAGGGCAAGGTCGTGCCCGAAATGTCGCTGAAGCCGGTGGCGGTCGCCCTCGAGCAGCATCTGGGCCATCCGGTGAAGTTCCTCTTCACCGACTGGCAGTCAGCCCCCACGGTGGACGTGAAGCCCGGCGAATGCGTGCTGATGGAAAACACCCGCTACCACGCGGGCGAAGAGAAGAACGACGAAGCCTTCTCGAAGATGCTGGCTTCGCTGGGCGACATCTATGTGAACGATGCCTTCTCCGCTGCGCATCGGGCGCATTCCTCAACGGAGGGGATTGCGCATCTCATTCCCGCCTATGCGGGCCGCGCGATGGAAGCGGAACTGAAGGCGCTGCAGCTGGCGCTCGAGACGCCGCGGCGGCCGGTGATCGCCATCGTCGGTGGCGCCAAGGTCTCAACCAAGCTGGACCTGCTCGGCAACCTCGTGAAGAAGGTCGATGCGCTGGTGATCGGCGGGGCGATGGCCAACACCTTCCTGCTGGCGCAGGGCCAATCGGTGGGCAAGTCACTTGCCGAGAAGGACCTTGTCGATACCGCGCGCCATATCCTGCAGGCCGCGGAAGACGCGAAATGCGCTGTCATCCTGCCCATCGACGGCATCGTCGCCAAGGAATTCAAGGCGGGCGCGGAATCGCATGACTATGGCGTGGACGCCATTCCGGCTGACGGCATGATCCTGGACGTGGGGCCGATGTCGGTGGACCGCATCCGCTCGGCAATCGATGATGCACACACGCTCGTGTGGAACGGCCCGCTCGGCGCCTTCGAGATCTCGCCCTTCGACCAGGCGACGGTGGCGGCGGCCAAGCACGCAGCGGCACGCACCAAGGCCCACAAGCTCGTCTCCGTGGCGGGCGGCGGCGACACGGTTGCAGCGCTCAACCACGCGGGCGTGGCGCAGGACTTCACTTACATCTCAACGGCTGGCGGGGCTTTCCTCGAATGGCTCGAGGGCAAGCCGCTCCCCGGCGTCAAGGCATTGGAGGTAGGGACATGAACATCGAGAAGCTGAACGACATTGCAAACCGCATGGTGGCGCCGGGCAAGGGAATCCTCGCCGCGGACGAGTCCACGGGCTCGATCACCAAGCGCTTCGAATCAATCAAGCTCGAGTCGACCGAGACCAACCGCCGCGACTACCGCGAGATGCTGTTCCGCTCGGCCGATGCGATGAAGAGCTATATCTCCGGCGTCATCCTGTTTGACGAAACGCTGCGCCAGAAGGCTGCTGACGGAACGCCGCTCGTCGACGTGATCAAGGCTGCGGGTGCCGTTCCCGGCATCAAGCTCGACAAGGGGCCGAAGCCCCTGCCCTTCTGCCCCGGCGAGACGGTGACGGAAGGTCTCGATGGACTGGCTGAGCGCGTGGCCGAATATGCCAAGCTCGGTGCCGAGTTCGCCAAGTGGCGCGCGGTGATCGATGTGAGCAACACGATCCCCAGCTATAACGCCATCAGCGCCAATGCCCATGCGCTTGCCCGCTATGCGGCGATCTGCCAGCAGGGCGGAATCGTCCCGATGGTTGAGCCTGAGGTGCTGATGGACGGCGCACACACCATCGACCGCTGCATGGAAGCCACCGAGTGGGCGCTGAAGGAAACCTTCCAGCAGCTCTATTATGCGAATGTGCAGCTCGAGGGCATCATCCTGAAGCCCAACATGGTGATCTCCGGCAAGAAGTGCCCGACCCAGGCCAGCCGCGAGGAAGTGGCCGAGAAGACACTGAAGGTACTGAAGCGCTGCGTGCCGGGTGCGGTTCCGGGCATCGCCTTCCTCTCCGGCGGCCAGTCCAGCACGGATGCCACCGCGCATCTTCACCACATGAATGCGGCAGGCCCGCTGCCGTGGAAGCTGACCTTCTCCTATGGCCGTGCGCTGCAGGCCGATGCGCTGAAAGCCTGGGGCGGCAAGCCTGAGAACGTGGCCGCGGGCCAGCATGCCTTCGCCCACCGCGCCAAGATGAACGCAGCTGCCGCGGCGGGCCGCTGGAGCGAGCAGCAGGAGAAGGCAGCCTGACGCCCCGCCTTTTCCTCGTTGCCCCGCGGGATGCCGCCGCGCCGCACCTCATCGCCTGCCTGAAGGCGGCATGCGAGGCTGGCGATGTTGCGAGCCTCCTCTTGCCGGTCTCCGCCGCGAAGGACGTGACGGCCCCGGCGCAGGCGCTGGGTGTTGCCGTGATGGTGGCGGGCGAACCGCGCGATGCCGCGAGATGCGGCGCCGAGGGTGTGCAGGTCGATGCCACCGCGGAGGATGTGGCCGCCGCGCGCCAGTCCATTGGCAAGGACCAGTTCGTCGGCGCCTATGCGGGTGCCTCGCGCCATGCCGCCATGGAAGCGGCGGAAGCAGGCGCCGACTACATCGCATTCGACCAGAAGGGACCGTCACTCGCAGGCGAGCCCATCATCCACTGGTGGGCGGACATGATGGAGATTCCCTGCGTGGCCTTCACGCCGGTGGAATTGGAAGACCTCGACATATTGCTGCCGCAGAAACCAGACTTTATCCGCCCGTCCGACGCGATGTGGCAGGGCCCCGAGGAGGCACGGCGCATCGTGTCGGCCCTGTCGCAGCGCCTTGGAGCTCCATGAAACCCTTCGCCACCCTTCTTGCACTTCTCATTCTCGCAACGCCCGCCGGGGCCGCAACCATCGAGGACGTTCGCAAGGCCTATGAGGCTGGGGATTTCGCGGTAGCCTTCCAGGACACCATGCCCCTGGCCGAGGCTGGCGACGTCAAGGCGATGACGCTCCTCGGGCTCATGTACCGGTGGGGCGAAGGGACCAGCAGCGACACCGATGAAGCCATCTCCTGGCTCAGCCGGTCAGCGGAGAAGAACGACGCAGAGGCCCAACTGGCGCTGGGCATGATCTACCTCGACGAGGTGGCCGGCAGCTTCGACTACGAAAAGGGCCAGAGCTTGGTGCGCCGCGCAGCGGAAGCGGGTCTTGCGGATGCGCAGTTCAACATGGGCCTGCTGAGGGCTGGCGCCTTCGGCAACCCCCCGGAATTCACACTCGCGGCGGAATGGTTTGCCAAGGCCGCAGCCCAGGAGCACGCGGGCGCGATGTATAACTTTGGCGTGCTGTATCTCGAGGGGCAGGGCGTCGAGAAGAACGCGCTTACGGCGGCCAAGCTCATCGGCGCGGCCGCCGGAAAGGGCAATCCCGACGCGATGCTGGACTATGGCGTGCTCGTGTTCCGCGGCGAGGGCGTGCAGCAGAGTGAGAAGATCGGCGCGCAGTGGCTTCTGCTGTCCGCCAAGCGCGGCAACGTGATTGCGCAGAACCGGGTGGCGCGGATCTTTGCCTTCGGCAAGGGGGTTCAGGCCAATGCCGTCGAGGCGATGAAATGGAACATCCTGGCGACCCGCGGCGGCAGGGGAGATGCCGAGCTCGACACGATGCTGTCCTCCCTGTCAGCGGCCGAAAAGGCCGAGGCGGAGAAACAGGCGGATGCATTCAAGCCGGTGGAGGCGAAGCCTTAAGGCGACGCGGGGCTCCCCATCAGCATCACACCTCCTTCGCCAGGT
>CAIYXE010000659.1 GCA_903930095.1 uncultured Hyphomicrobiales bacterium | reverse complement strand
TGTTCTCAGACGCGATCAGCTCGATCTCATGCTGCTGGCGGCCGAGCTCCTGGGCGATGGCCTTGGCGATCTTCGGGTCCGACTTGGCCAGCGCCTCCTTGAAGAAGCCCGGGAACAGCGGCTTTTGCACCGCCTTCACCGCCTGCTTTTTCTTTGCCGGCTTTTTCTTCACCGCCTTGGCCTTTGCCTTCGGCTGAGCCTTGCTTGCGGTCTTCTTCACGGACTTCTTGGCCATTCGATCATCCCCTAAACGGCTCTTCATACGTCAGGCCGCAATTGGCAGATTGCATCCCCAAGGTCCAGATACCTCTTTGGCTAGCTGGCGGCGCGGCGGCGAGCGGCAGATCGACAGTCCACTGCGGACATCACAATGAAGAAGGGGGCGGTAGAAACGCCCGCCCCCTTCATCTTCATGGCCAGAAATAGCGCCTCAGTTAGCCGATGCCGTCTTCTCTGCCGGGGCTTCGGCCTTTGCCGCAGGCTTCTTGGTTGCGGCGGCCTTGCACCCCTCGGGCAGCTTGCCATCGCTGCCGGGCTTGCAATCAGGTGCCTTTTTCGTGGCCGCCTTGGACTTCTCATCCTTCTTCGGGGCGGCAGCCGTCTTGGCATCAGGCTTTTTTGCCGCAGCCGTAGAGGTGTCCTTTTTCACGACCTTCTTGGTCTTGGCGTCCTTGGTGTCCGCCTTCGCGAGCTTCGCCTTCTCGGCGGCCTTCTTCTTGGCGAGCTTCGCTTTCTCGTCGGCCTTCTTCTTGGCGAGTTTCGCCTTCTCGTCAGCCTTCTTCTTGGCGAGCTTCGCCTTCTCGGCCGCCTTCTGCTTGGCGAGCTTTTCCTTCTCGAGCTTCTTGCGCTCGGCCTCCTTCTTGGCCTTGTTGCTTGCGCTGGTGCTGATCAGGCTGTCCTTCTTGCTGCCGCCGCCAAACAGCGAGGCGAAGCCGAAGCCGTCGTTGGTGTCGATGTCCTGCTGCAGGCGCGGAATGGGCTTCAGCACATAGCGCTGGCCGTCGATCTTCTCGCCATCGGGCAGCGGCTGGCCGACGACGAAGCCGGTGCCGTCGAGCTCATAGATGTCCGGCCGGAACGCGGCGAAGCCGTCCTTTGCAGGCCAGGCCGTGAGATAGGCCACGCGCAATTGCGGCGCGTTGACGATCTCCGTATCGAGACGCTCCTTGGTCTCGGCCAATTGCGCGATCCGCGCCTTGTCGATGCCGTCCTGGCCCTGCAGGATCCACTCGATCATGATCGCCACGCCGTCAACGCGCACGCAGCCCGATGAATAGAAGCGGCTGCCGGTGTTGAACAGGTGCGGCTCCGGCGTGTCATGCAGGTAAATGCCGAAGGGGCTGTTGAACTCGATCTTGGCCGTGGCCATGGCGTTGGAACCGCCGGGCTCCTGGCGGAAGTGATAGTCATCCACCCGCACGCGGCGCCAGTTCACGTCATCGGGGTCGATCTCGGGGCCGCCCACGCCGTCGAACACCTTCATGTTCATCTCACGCATGATCTTCGAAGGACCCTTCGACAGCATGCGCGGCAGGATGTCGTTTTCGACGATGGACGCGGGCGCGTTCCAATAGGGATTGAAGCGCACGATGGTGAGTGGCGTCATCACCACGGGGGTGGGCCGCGACGGCCGGCCGACGATGGCGTTGTGGAGCGAATAGACCTTGCCGTCGTTCACCGTCTCGATCTGCTGGGAGGGAATGTTGACGACAATGTAGCGGTTGCCCAGGTCCTTCGAATACTCCGTGAGGCGGGGAATGTTGGCCCTGATGGTGGCAAGGCGGCGCTCTGCCGGAACATTCAGCGCCACGAGTGTGGGCCCATCCACGCGGCCGCTCACCCCAAGGCCGTGATTGCGCTGGAAATGCTTCAGCGCCTCCTCCGTTGCGCTGGTGAAGAGTTCGGACTGCTCGCCGCCCGGGAGGTAGCCCTCGATGGAGAGCCGCTGGTTCAAAATCGCGACGTTTTTGCCCTTTGCACCCACCTTCTGGTTGCCCTTGGGAAGGCGCGGCCAGCCGCCCGCCGCGACGATTGCGGCGTATTTGCTGGCCATCGCCTCGATGGCGGCCGGGCTGTCAGCGGTGATGAAGGGGGCAACGCTGCCGTCATTCAGGATGGCCGTCTCGGTGGTCGCCTTGCCGCCCGCGGCCTGCGAATGCGTCGTGTTCGCATTGCTCGTCTGGCGGGTCCCGGAGAACAGCTTCTTTTCTTTCCGGAACTGGCTCATGCCCCTGTTTTCCGACTCGGCGCGAAGCGGAGAGGGCGCGGCTGCCGCGGCAACCACAGCCAGAGTGATCACGAAGGACAGGCTCCACAGAGCTTTTCCAGACCGGCCGAACGCCCAAAAACGCATGAAAATCCTCATTCTCCTGAATCGCTGTCCGTCGCCGTCCACCCCCATAGCAGCAATCCGGCAGGCTCGTCAAAACACAGCAACGTCAGGGCCGCACCGTGGCTTGTCGGCCACGGCACGGCCCCTCGGCTTTGCAGGGGTAAAGGCTTCAGAGACGGTAGAGAATCTGGTCGGTCCAGTAGCGCTCGAGGCGGGTGAGCGCCTTGTTGATGCGGTCGAGCTCAATGGCATCAAGCCCGACGAGATGCTCGACGGCCTGCATCTGACGGTTGTAGAGCGCATCGACGCGGTTCCGGATGGCCTGCCCCTTGGGGGTGAGGCGCACGCGCACCGAGCGCCTGTCGGTGGATGAACGCTCGTGGTGGACGTAGCCGGTCTCAACCAGCTTCTTGAGGTTGTAGGACACGTTCGAGCCGTGATAGTGCCCGCGGGTCTTGAGTTCGCCCGCGGTCAGTTCCGCATCGGCGATGTTGTAAAGCAGCAGCGCCTGCACCGGGTTTACCTCCGGTTCGCCATGCCGCTCGAAGTCGTCCTTGATCACGTCGAGCAGCCGCCGGTGCAGACGCTCGATCAGGTTCAGGGCATCGAGATATTTGGGCTTGACCGGATTGCCCCTCGCCTCCCCGGCGGCGGGGCGCAGGCCCCCCCTTAACTCAGTCTGCATGTTCATCACCTAACCCTCTTGCCTGAAGGGGATGGTTTCTGTCGTCCATTCCCCTGTGCGCAGGACCGAAACTAGGCCCCAGTCTTTAAGGCCCGCTCAACGGGTTGAGTAAACATATGCTTATAGTTTCAGATATTTGGAGTAATGCCAGACAGGCTTACCGGAGTCTTTCAAAAGCCGGTTGACGGGGGGCTGACAAACAGAGTGAAGGCATTGTGCGGGCGCCCGGGATCCGACGCCTGTCACGGCGATCACATCGAGGTGGACATGCGGCGGCGCAAGAATGACTTCCGCATCTGCCGGTGAGCCCTGCGTCATCGGGTTGCGCGGCGCCGTCAAGTCTTGTTATGGAACGGTCATGACAAACAAGATTGACACCTCTGCAAGCTTTCCCGCCATCCGCATGCGGCGCAACCGCCGCACAGCATGGTCACGCGCGCTCGTGCGCGAGAACACGCTGACGGCGCATGACCTCATCTGGCCCGTCTTCGTGATCGAAGGCCAGAACCGCACCGAACAGGTGGCCTCGATGCCGGGCGTCACGCGCTACTCGGTGGACCTGCTGGTGGAGAAGGTGAAGGAGGCGGCAGACCTCGGCATTCCCGCGGTGGCCCTGTTCCCGAACACCCCGCGCGAACTCCGCACGGCGGATGCGCGCGAGGCCTTCAACCCGGGCAACCTCGTTTGCCAGGCGGTGCGCGCCATCCGGAAGGCCGTGCCGGACATCGGCATCATGTGCGACGTCGCCCTCGATCCCTACACCAGCCACGGCCATGACGGGCTGATGGAGGGCGACCAGATCCTCAACGACGCAACGCTCGAGGCCCTCGTGCTGCAGTCGCTGGTGCAGGCGGAAGCGGGCTGCGACATCCTCGCCCCCTCCGACATGATGGACGGCCGGATCGGCCGCATCCGCAGGGCACTCGAAGAGAAGGGGCTCTCGCACGTGCAGATCATGGCCTACAGCGCCAAATATGCGAGCGGCTTCTACGGCCCGTTCCGCGATGCCGTGGGCTCCTCCGGCACGCTGACCGGGGACAAGCGCACCTACCAGATGGATCCCGCCAATACCGACGAGGCAATCCGCGAAGTGGCCCTCGACATCTCAGAGGGCGCCGACATGGTGATGGTGAAGCCGGGCATGCCCTATCTCGACATCGTGCGCCGCGTGAAGGACACCTTCCATGTGCCGACTTTCGCCTACCAGGTGTCCGGCGAATACGCGATGATCATGGCGGCCTGCAACAACGGCTGGCTGGAACCCAAGAAGGTGATCCCCGAAGCGCTGATGAGCTTCAAGCGCGCAGGGGCGGATGGGGTGCTGACGTATTTTGCGGTTGAGGTGGCGAAAGGGTTGAAGGGCTGAGTGGATGAGGGCCTCGTTCCGCTAGCCCTGCTGCTTGCGATCCAAATTCTGGAACCTGGCGATGAGGCTCGACGTGTCCCACCTTCCCCCGCCGAGCTTCTGCACCTCGGCATAGAACTGGTCGACGAGTGCGGTAACGGGCAGCGGGGCACCGTTGCGGCGGGATTCGTCGAGGCAAATGCCTAAGTCCTTGCGCATCCAGTCGGCGGCGAAGCCGAAGTCGAACTTGCCTGCGATCATGGTCTTGTGGCGGTTCTCCATCTGCCATGAGCCGGCGGCGCCCTTGGAGATCACCTCGACCACCGCCTCCATGTCGAGGCCCGCCTTCATGCCGAAGTTAACGGCTTCCGCGAGGCCCTGCACGAGGCCCGCGATGGCGATCTGGTTCACCATCTTGGCGAGCTGGCCTGATCCCGCGGGGCCGAGGAGCTTCCGCATGCGGGAGAAATGCGCAATCAGCGGCTCGGCCTTTGCGAAATCATCCGCATCGCCGCCGCACATCACGGTGAGGACGCCGTTTTCGGCCCCTGCCTGGCCGCCCGAGACCGGCGCATCGACAAACCCCAGGCCCTTCGACTTCGCGATGGCGTGAAGCTCGCGCGCCACCAGGGCCGACGCGGTGGTGTGGTCAACGAAGACTGCGCCCGGCTTCATCGTCTGGAAGCAGCCGTCCGGCCCGGCCGTCACCTCACGCAGGTCATCGTCGTTTCCGACACAGGCGAAGACGAAATCCGCCTCGCGCGCGGCTTCGGCGGGCGTGGCACAATGGGGCCCATTGAATGCCGCGGCCCATTTCTCGGCCTTGGCCTTCGTGCGGTTGTAGACCGTCACGCCAAATCCGCCGCGGGTGACGAGATGCCCCGCCATCGGATACCCCATGACGCCAAGTCCGATCCACGCGACACGCATTCCAGATTCCCTTTTGATGAGGCTTTCTCCTAGGACAATGACCGTCTAGAATCAATGTGCGTTGCCCTACGCTGAGCCTTGCATGGCACAGCTATGGTGGCATTATACGAGACGCGAACCCATGCCGGGAGCAGGTCGACCTTGAGCATCGAGCGGCGGAACTTTCCCCAGTTCTTCATCACCGCCCCATCCCCCTGCCCCTATCTGACGGGACGGGTGGAGCGGAAGGTGTTCACCCATCTTGTGGGGCAGGATGCGCGCAGCCTCAACACGCAGTTGAGCCAGGGCGGTTTCCGCCGCAGCCAGAACATCGCCTACCGCCCCGCCTGCGACGGCTGCGCGGCCTGCGTTTCCGTGCGGGTGCCGGTCAATACCTTCGAGCCCAACCGCAGTTTCCGCCGCACGCTGAAGGTCAATGCCGACCTCGCCGGCACGGTAGCCAAGAGCCTCGCCACCTCAGAGCATTATTCGCTGTTTCGCGCCTATATCGATCAGCGCCACGGCGACGGCGGCATGGCGGACATGACGGTGCTCGACTTCTCCGCCATGGTGGATGACAATTTCGTCGACAGCCGCCTCGTTGAATACCGCGTGCGCGGCGGAGATGACGACGGCCGGCTCGCCGGCGCGGTGCTGATCGACATTCTGGGCGACGGCATCTCGATGATCTACAGCTTCTATGACCCCGACGAGACCAGGCGCAGCCTCGGGAGCTTCATGATCCTCGACAACATCGCGCGGGTGAAGCGGCTGGGTCTGCCCTACCTCTATCTTGGCTATTGGGTGAGGGGTTCTCGCAAGATGGACTACAAGTCCCGCTTCCTGCCTCAGGAACGCCTGACGGCCGATGGCTGGAGCCTGTACCGGCCAGGCGACTGACGGCGCGCAGCCTCAGGTTGACGTAGCGCAAGATTCCGGCTTTTGTAGGCGGATCGCGCAACGTCACCTCTGGAGATCATGATCCCCACGCAACGCCCCTCGGCGGGCAATGTCAGAATGGCAATCCTGATCACGGCTCTGGGCGGCCTGCTGTTCACGCTCGACCTCCCGTTGCTGCGGCTTTCCATGGCCGACCATTGGACCATGGTGTTCACCCGCGGCATCTTCCTCTTCGCAGCCATTGCGGGGACCTGGGCTGTCATGCGCCTGTGGGGCAAGCAGACGGCGCCCTTCATCGCCGGATGGGCGGGGCTTGCAGTGGCACTGGCCAGCACGGTGGGAAACATCTGCTATATCGGCGCCGTTGTTTACACCGACGCTGCCAATGTGGTGTTCATCATCGCCCTGACGCCCGTCATCGCCGCGGCAATGTCCCATCTCTTTCTGCGGGAAAGGGTCCATCCCTATACCTGGAGCGCGACCGCAGCCGCCTTTCTGGGCGCCGCATTCATTACATCAGAGGGGCTGAAGACCGGCAACTGGGTGGGAGACGGCCTGGCATTCGCCTCCGCCTTCTGTTCGGCCGCAATTTTCACCATCATCCGCGGCTCGGGCAGGAAAGTGGCAACGAGCCTCGCCACGGGGAACCTCGCCTCCGCCCTGCTCGCCGCCCTGTTGTTCGGCATCGCGCCGGGCGCGCTGGTGGCTTCCGGGGCCTTCGGCGTTCCGGCCTGGGTGTGGCTGGCGCTCAACGGCCTGATTGCCATTCCGCTCGCCACCGTCCTCCTGGCGAGGGGGCCGCGTGTGCTGCCCTCGGCCGACGTCAGCATGTTCTTCATGCTGGAGACGGTGCTGACCCCGGTGTGGATCTGGCTGCTCTTCGGCGAGGTGCCGGGTTCACGCGTCCTGATCGGGGGCGCGCTGGTGGTGGTGAC
>CAIYXE010000658.1 GCA_903930095.1 uncultured Hyphomicrobiales bacterium | reverse complement strand
CCCATCAGGAACAGGTCCATCGCATCCGGCATCGCCCACGGCCTCACCAGGAAATCGAGGCTCGGATGTCCGAAGGCGGTGATGCCAAGCGCCCCGAAGAGGACCGCGATCATGGCCGCGACGACGAGGTAGACGGCATTGACGTAGAAGGCCATCACCGTGGTGGGCTCGTCAGCTCCGTACTTGCGCGCAAGCACCATGGAGAAGGCATAGCTTGCAGCGCTGAACAGGCTCAGCAGTGCGGCCGGCTCGAACAGTCCGGTTCCGGGCCTGAGGATGATGATGACCCCGATGAAGCCCGCGATGACGGCGGCCCAGGCCTGCGGCGTCACCTTCTCGCGCAGCATGACGCTGGCCAGCAGCGTGACGAAGATCGGCGAGGTGAAGAACAGCGCCACGGCTTCTGCCAGCGGCAGCGCCGGAAAGGCCATGTAGTAGCTGGTATAGGACGTGATCAGGATCAGGCCGCGCGCGATCAGCAGCTTCCAGTTCCTGGTGCGCAATGCGCCAAGCCCGTTGGCATAGGCCACCATGGCAACCAGGATCGGCAACCCCACGATCGAGCGGAGCACGATGGCCAGCGTCACCGCATGGTCGCCGCTCATCGCCTTCAGTATCGCGTCCTGGATCGAGAAGATGAAGACGCCCACGACGAGCGAGATGATGCCGGTCAGGCTCTGGTTGCGCGCGTCCTTCATGCAATGCCGATGATGGCGGGGCGAACAAGCCGCTGCCCGTCAGGGTGCGGCATGTCCGGTCGCTTTGCGGCGTCCGCCTATTCCGCAGCGGCCGCGAGGGGCGGCAGACCCTTCACCACGCCCTTCTGCTGCACGGCCGGGTCATGCGCCCTGCGTGCGAACACCTCCTTGACCATGGGTATGAACGCCTCGAGTTTCTCCGTGGGGTAGGAGGGGTCGAAGGAGGACTGGTCCCATCTCTCGCAGAAATCCATGCAGGACTGGAAATAAGGCGATGCGCGGTACTTCTCCCGCTCATGCTGGTTCCAGCCATAGTGATGGGCATAATAGTACATCTGGAAGGAGGCATGGTGCTCCACCGTCCACACCACCTCCTCGCGCATGTAGGGCCGCAGGATCTCGGCGGCGAAACGGTCGTGGTTCTGGGGCGCGAGACCATCGCCGATGTCATGGAGGAGGGCGGCCACCACCCAGTCGGTATCGGCGCCTTCCCGCAGCGCGCGGGTCGCGGCCTGCAGGCCATGTTCGAGGCGGCTGATCTTGTAGCCGGGAAGTGTCTCCTCCTCCTGCAGGCGGAGTTCGCGGATGACGCGATCGCCCGTGGCCCTGACGTGGTCATCCTCGAGCGGCTTGAGGAAAAGATAGTCCTCGCGCGTCCCGTCCTTCATGGCGGTGAATTCAACGGTCTTCATGTGCCAGCCTCTCGCGGTGGAAGATGTATAGTCCCGACCCTATGATAATCGCAGCACCCGCCCAGGTCCACAGTTCCGGCCATTCGCCCCAGATGACAAAACCGAACAGGGCCGCCCACAGTAGCGAGGAATAGGAGAAGGGCGCCACCACGGACGCAGGCGCTGCCTGGAAAGCGCGGATGAGGAACAGGTGCCCGAGGCCCCCGGCCAATCCGCTGGCGATCAGCAGCAGCCAGTCAAAGCCCGTGGGCCAGGACCAGACCCACGGCACCATCAGGCTCGTCACCACCGCACCCGCCGCCGCGGTATAGAGCAGCGAAGTCCGCGGATCATCGCCGCGCACCTTGCGCGTCAGGATCTGGTAATTGGCGTTGAGGAAGGCCGCGGCCAGCAGGAAGAGCACGCCATGGCCATAGGCGCCGAGCCCTTCCT
>CAIYXE010000657.1 GCA_903930095.1 uncultured Hyphomicrobiales bacterium | reverse complement strand
CATGATGCCGCCGTCCTCCAGCATCACCCGTCCTGATCCTTGAATATGAACGAAAAAAGCGTCCGTCCAGTCCCGCAGGTAGACAAGCTCGAGACCTTGCCCTGACAGACCGCCCTCCTCGATATCTTGGCGGGTGAGGTAGGGGGCCGCCTTCCCGTCGACCATCCGTCCAAAGCCAAGGCCTGTTTGCGCACGGTCTTCGTCGGAAATAGCGACGAGATCAGGCGGGCGGCGGTAGATGGGCACAGCATAGGCGGCGGAAGGGGTGCGGCTGCCGGCGACCTCAGGTTCGAAATAGCCCGTGAACAGCCCTTCCGGCCGCTCAGCATCCCTTACGCGGAACGGCTGAAACCGCGTCTCGAAGAATTGTCTTGCATCACGTGCCGAGAGTGCAGCCTGGCAGGTGTCGAGCCAGTACTGGCGGCTTCCGCCGAAGCGGGCACGGTGAGAGAACGCCGCTCCGCTTGCGATGATTTCGCGGCACGACCGCCGGAACGCCTCCAGCGCCTCGTTTTCGCCGCCGTGGCCCCAGCCAGCAATATCATTGAATGCAACGCGCTCAAGCACGGCATCTGACGCACCGCCACGTCCCATGGGGGTCGGCCCCGATCAGTCCGGCGCCTCAGTGGCGACGAGTTTCCAGTTCGGATTGCGCGAAGTGACATCACGCTCGAAGGTCCAGACATCCGTCACTTCGCGGATTTCCTTTGGATCGCCGTCGATCACCTCACCCGCCTTATCGTAGGTGGCGGTAATCATTTCGCTGACGAAAGCCAAAGTGATCGCGGCCTTGCGCCCGCCCACCAGGGAAGCAGACTGGATGGTTGCCTTGTCGATGCCCACGAAACGGGACTCAACGCGATGACCCTGCGCCTGGCGCTCATCGATGGCGCGCGCGAAACCGTCGAAGACCTCCTTCGACAGGAGGTTCTTGAGTGCAGCCTTGTCACCCTTGGCAAAGCCATCCACGATCATCTCATAGGCCATCTTCGCACCCTCGACGAAGGAGCGGGGCGCAAAGCTGGGATCGGCCTCCGAAAGCTTTTCGAGCGAGGCCGCAAGCTCAGAGCCCGCCTCCGCAAAGCCCGTCCAGACGGGCGCGGGCGGCTCACGCTCCGGATCGGCCGGGCCAGGAGGCGGCGCGTTCTGCGGGAAGCGGACGACGGTTTCGTTCGATTCGCGGCCTCTTTGCTCGTCGCCCCGTTTGGTCCCAAAGGGATCCAGAGGGGGTTTTTCCGTGCCGGTTCTGGTGCCGAGCACGGATTTCAGCCGCCAGAAAACCACAAGGGCAACGGCAAGAAGAAGAATGTTCAATGGGTCGAGGTTCATTCCATCATCCAGACTGTCCGGCTCCGGGGGCTGCACGCTCCACGAAGCTGGCGCCACGGCTTTCGATCTCTATATATAGATGCTGACCGTGAGGTCCAAGGCCAAAGGACACCCTTTTCAGCCATGACACGCTTGTTACCGCTCCTGATGCTCGCCGGGCTTGGTGCAGAGCTTGCCTCCATCATCATGGTCGGCAACGCCCTGGGCTTGGTTCCGACGCTTCTCCTGATACTGGCGGGGGGTGTCCTGGGCGTCAGCCTGATCAGGTCCGCCGGAACGAGCTTGGCCGTCGCACTCCGTTCGCCCGTTCAGGCATCTTCCCTTCAGAAGGGAATGGCAGGCAAGGCCATGGCACGTGCCGTCGCGGGTCTTCTCTTCCTCATTCCGGGTTTCTTCAGCGACCTCGCCGGCCTTCTGTTGCTCATGCCGCCTGTCAGGCAATGGCTGGGCTCCCGGCTTCCAGTCAAAGGCGTTTCCACGAGCAAAACGGCTTACAGGCACGGCGAAACCATCATTGACGCCGAAGCGATTGAAGTCACGGGTGAACTCCAGCAACCAGAGCCGGGCCAGGGCCGGGGCACAGACAACGCCGGCGACCGCTGAGGCAGTTTGCGTCTGACGGCTTGCAGCACTTGAACCTGCGTGTTAGCCAAGGCCGATTTTCAGAGAGGCTCATGATGTCAAAGACCCCGAAGTCCGATCCCGCGCGTGACTTAAATGAGAATGGATCCGCCGCGGCAGGACCTGAGACGGAGGCGGCTGCAAGCCAGAAGCCACAGAGCCAGCCATCGATCCGAATTCTTGGACAGTATCTCAAGGATTTGAGCTTCGAGAGCCCCAATGCTCCCCAAGCGCTTTCAGCGCAGCAGGGCCAGCCCGACATCAACATCGCCGTGAATGTCAACGCCAGGAACCTGACACCTACCGATTTCGAGGTGGAGCTTCACCTTGATGCGAAGGCCTCGTCGGAAAACAAGGTCATGTTTGCAGCCGAACTGGTCTATGCCGGCACATTCCGCCTTGAGAATTTCCCCCAGCAAATGATGCATCCGGCTGTCTTGATCGAATGCCCTCGGCTGCTGTTTCCGTTCGCCCGCCAGATCCTGGCGGAGGCAACCAGGAACGGCGGATTCCCGCCCCTGATGCTGGACCCGATCGATTTCGCCGCTATGTATCAGCGCAGGCTGCAGCAGCAGACGGCCGGCCAAGCCTAGCCGCGATCGGCAGGGGTAGCCTTCTCCTTTGCAGAGAGGTCATGCTCTTTCCAAAGGGAATTCTCACCCAACCCGCTGAGAAAAACGGCGTGGGCTTGCCGTTCCTCCGCCGTCAGTCGCGAGGGCAGGGGTGATGGACGCTGAAGCGCGATCGTGGCCGAAACCACGGTCGCGGTGCGCTTCACACGCGATGCTTCAAGGATGAGCGCCGTCTGGCGGCCTCCGATGAGTTCAAGGTAGACTTCCGCCAGGAGTTCGGAGTCAAGGAGCGCTCCATGCTTTGTGCGCTTGCTGTTGTCGATGCCATAACGCCGGCATAGCGCATCGAGGCTGTTCGCGGAGCCCGGGTGCTTCTGGCGGGCGATGTGAAGGGTATCCACGACACGCTCCGGCAACAGTGCGGGAAGCCGCAGGAAGCCAAGTTCAGCGTTGAGAAATGCCATGTCGAAGTTGGCGTTGTGAATGATGAGCGTGGCATCCCCGATGAAGTCGAGAAAATCCCGCGCAACAGCCGCGAAGACGGGTTTGTCCTTCAGAAATGCAGCCGACAGGCCATGTACGGCCTCAGCCTCCTTGGGCATGTCGCGTTCCGGGTT
>CAIYXE010000656.1 GCA_903930095.1 uncultured Hyphomicrobiales bacterium | reverse complement strand
GTTCGAGGAGAAGTGCAAAACAAGATGGTTTGTGCTTGGGACAGGCAGTTTAGGAGGAGGCGGAGATTGTGGGCAGGACTGATCCTGGCCCTTTCGATCTGGCGAACACGGTTCGCGCTTGGGCCCTTCGAATGGGTTTTGCCGCGGATCGCCGATGGGGGATGCCCCCGTGCGTCGGGATCCGACCCTGTCTGATGGAGTAGAGCCATGGATCCGGACTTCCACAGAAGGCGCTATGCTGACAATGTCTTCGCTCGCTTGTCGTTGACCACCAAGCTCGACGTGCTGTTCACGAGAGTTGCTATTTCGGAGAACCGCTCCGGGATTCCCGGCTCTCAACAGAGATAACGGCTTTGCCTGTTGACTAACATGATAGTACATATAGCTTGGCTTCAATCCTTGGAGGAACGGTTGAAATTTGCCGCCCGTATCGTTTGGACCATTGATCAGAGTGAGTCTGTTGGGCCCCGGCTCTGTCGGTTATTGCGCGAACGCCACATCTGTGGAGATCTGGAACCTGGCGGGCAGATATCCGAAGGTGAAATCGGTCGTGCCCTCGCTTGCCATTTGAGCTTGTATGTGTGGGTACCGCAGAGTTCGCCGCCTATCAGCATGAACATTGTCCCATCTGCCTGCGATGGTGGAACTCAGACCAAACTATTTCAAAAGTAGTGACGATCGATTCAGAGTAGACGTCAACCATAGCTAGGGAGGAGAAAATGATAACACGACGCCAGGTCGGAAATTCGATATTGGTAGCGGCAGCCTGCCTTTTGATGGCCGGAACGGCGCACGCTGAAGAGGTTCTCAAGTGGGCCCATGTCTATGAGATCACCGAACCCTTCCATACCGAATCGGTATGGGCCGGCGAGGAGATCGCCAAACGCACCGGCGGCCGCTACAAGGTTGAGGTCTTTCCCGCCTCGCAGCTCGGCAAGGAGTCCGACATCAATCAAGGGCTTAAGCTTGGGACCGTCGACATCATCATCTCGGGCTCGAGCTTTGCTGCAAAGGAATATGCGCCAATCGGGGTGACCTACTTCC
The DNA here is from genome assembly GCA_903930095.1 of uncultured Hyphomicrobiales bacterium. Lineage (GTDB taxonomy): Bacteria > Pseudomonadota > Alphaproteobacteria > Rhizobiales > Aestuariivirgaceae > Aestuariivirga. The sequence continues at coordinate 4,072 of CAIYXE010000656.1, read as the reverse complement.
CGTACATCTTCCGGGATGCAGATCACCTGCTGAATTATGCCAAGAGCGATACTTACAAGAAACTTACAAATGGTTACGCCGACAAGACGGGAAACCAAATTGTAGCGACCACCTACTACGGCACGCGTCACACGACGTCGAACCGGCCGATCGCCAGATGCGCCGATATGCAGGGATCGAAAATCCGCGTACCGGATGTCCCAGCCTATCTGGCCATGCCGCGCGCATGTGGGGCAAACACCACGCCGATCGCCTTCGCTGAGGTCTATCTCGCGCTACAGAATGGGACCGTCGAAGCACAGGAAAATCCGTTGACGACGATCGAGGCCAAGAAGTTTTTCGAGGTTCAGAAGAACATCGTGCTCACCGGTCACATCGTCGACCACCTGAATACCATCGTCTCCAAGACCCGCTGGGCCAGTCTTTCGGATGAAGACAAGAATATCTTCACTGAGGTCATGCAGGAGGCGGCGGCGCGAGCGACCGAAAAAATCGTCGCCCGTGAGAAGGAACTCGTGCAGGTGTTCAAGGACAAAGGCGTGACGGTCACCGAAGTCGACAAGTCCGACTTTGAGAAAGCCGTGCTGGAGAAAACGAAGTTCGAGGATTTCGGTTACGACAAGGCCGACTGGGAAGCGATCAAGGCGATACAATAACGTCTCAGATTCCGCCATCTCCCGCGCTGACGTCGGAGATGGCGGAATGACGGGGGAGGGTATCAATGACCGCGCAGGAGCGCCAGGATTTGGTGACGGCAGAGGAACTGGCGAAGGCTTTCGACGATGAGGCATCCCCAGTCAATCTCTCGCACCATGGGTGGGAAGACTGGCTGACGCTCGCTCTGTTCTGGGTGTTAGTTGCTTGTGTTTTTCTGCAATTCTTCACGCGCTATGCCTTGAACAACAGTCTGGCATGGACCGAGGAAATTGCGATCAACGTTCTGGTGGTTGTGGTCTTCATGGGGGCCGCCATGTGCATACGTACGTCGCGGCACATCCATGTCGACGTTCTCTACCATTATTTGCCGCCCGCAGCCGGAAAACATTTGTCTCGCGCGGTCGATATCGTCCGAGTCGGTTTCTTCGTCTATGCATCCTGGCTCATGTGGCGCTATGTGTCGATTGTCGCGGATGAGCGCATGACAACGGTCGACCTGCCGCGCCATTGGTTCTTCTACCTCGTCTTTGCCGCCTTCGTGCTGATGCTTTTGCGTTCTTTGCAGGTCCTGGTGCAGAATTACCGGCGCGGCTATTCCGTTCTCGAGCATCCTGAAAGATTCGACACTCCGGGAGTTTGACCGTGCTGCTCTTGGTCGGCGGTTTTCTTGTCCTGATGCTGATTGGCGTGCCGGTTGCCGTTTCCATGGCGGTCGCGTCGGTTGCCTACCTTCTCGTCTATAATGTTGCGCCTGACCTCATCGCCGCCCAGCGCATGATCGCCGGAGTCGAGAGCTTTCCACTGTTGGCTGTGCCGTTCTTCATCCTTGCCGGCAACCTGATGAACATTGCCGGGGTCACCGGCCGCATCTATTCCTTCGCGCTGTCGCTGGTCGGCTGGATGAAAGGCGGTCTGGCGCAGGTCAATATCATTGGCTCGGTCATTTTCTCCGGCATGTCCGGAACAGCGCTAGCGGACGCCGCTGGCATCGGAACGATCGAGATCAAGGCCATGAAGGATCATGGCTACCCCATCGAGGTGGCCGTTGGCGTAACAGCCGCATCTTCAACCCTCGGACCGATCTTTCCTCCATCACTGCCCTTCGTCATTTATGGCATGATGGCCAATGTCTCGATCGGCGCCCTGTTTATGGCCGGGATTGTGCCGGGCGTTGTGATGACATCGATGATGATGATCGCCGTCGCCTTTTTCGCCTACAGGAACGGCTGGGGTTCCGATACGCCGTTTTCGCTTGCCAAACTGGGCGAGGCGAGCCTCGAGATCCTGGTCGTCGCCCTCTTTCCCGCCGCTGTCTATTTGCTTACCTCATCCGGACTCTCGATCAATATAGCGGTGCTAATCGCGCTCGTTGCCCTGGTGGCGCTAGACTGGTACTTCGATTTCTCGGCGGTGATGGCGCTGATGACCCCGGTCATCCTCATCGGCGGCATGACCATAGGCTGGTTCACGCCAACCGAAGCCGCGATGGCCGCCGTCATGTGGTCACTGTTCCTCGGCCTCGTGCGCTATCGAATCATGACGGCAAGAACGCTCACTAAAGCAAGCTTCGACACGATCGAAACCACGGCGTCCGTGCTGTTCATCGTTACTGCTGCGTCGATCTTCGCCTGGCTCCTGACGGTAAGTCAAGCGGCGGCGGTCTTCTCAAATTTCATCTTGGCGCTCACCGACAACAAATGGGTGTTCCTGATCTTGGTCAACATCCTGATGCTGGTGGTCGGCTGTTTCCTCGACACCATTGCGGCGATCACCATCCTCGTGCCGATCCTGCTTCCGGTGGCGACGAGATACGGGGTGGATCCCGTGCATTTCGGCCTCATCATGACGCTTAACCTGATGATCGGTCTTCTCCATCCGCCGCTTGGCATGGTGCTCTTCGTCTTGTCACGGGTTGCAAAGCTGTCGGTCGAGCGCACCACAATGGCAATTCTGCCTTGGCTGGTGCCATTGGTTCTGGCCTTGCTGCTGATCACCTTCGTGCCGACTATCACCCTGTGGCTGCCACAGCAGACCGGGCTGATCAAATAATTCTCACGGTGTGAGTATGCGTCCAAGGATGGCCCCTGCGCTTCAAGCGGCGAACTCGCTGTGATCAGAGAGAGGATCTGGCGCACCTGGGTCTGACGTTATGCGGCCTTGCCGCATGGACGATCCTTCGGATGCACGCGTGACCTGTGTGCGGACACTCAGCTTCCTCGGAACAGGGTATGCGAAGACCTGCAGAAGTTCAACAAGCACGACACCGACGCGATAATGAGATTCATCAAGCTCGATTGAATTTGCACGAATCGCCTACGTTGCAGCGCGGGCAGGGCGACGGTGAATGGAAGTTGACAAGGAAGGCTCTGCTACCCAGTGGGTTGCCACATTCGAGATCGAGACGCCGTGTTTCCGGGCGATGTCATGCGCGGAGGAGAGCAGCGCCTGGAATTTCTCCCAGCCGCCACCGGCATCGATGAAGCGCTTGTACTTGGACTTGCTCCAGTCGCTGATTTCTCGGGGCTCCGCCTTGCCCAGCCACCTTTCTGAGAGGAAGCCGCCACACAACGTCCCATAGGCGAGCAGGCGGACGCCCGAGGACTGGCACAAGGCTGAAAGATCCCCCGCGGCGCGGCGGTCCACCATCGAGAAGGAAACCTGGTTGGTGGCGATGGGAATGCCGTCGGCCAATGCGAGGGCCAGGTGCGCGGCATCAAAATTGGTGACGCCAATGGCCCGGATCAGTCCCTCTTGCTGCATCGCCTTCATCTCGTGCAGCGCGTCGAGCCAGGCCGGGTGATCCAAGCTCCACCAGTGGAACTGGGGGAGGTCGATCGAGGAGACGCCGCGCCGCGAGATGTCGCGCGTCATGGGGCCGGGCTCCGGGCACCATTTGGTGAAAGCAATGGGGCGGCGGGCCAAGCGGCGCCTCAGCAGCCGGCCAGTGATGATCTCCGCGCTGCCGTAATGGTCGGCCATGTCGAAGCTGTCGATGCCGTCCGCCGCATAGGCTTCCAGGTGGTTTGCTGCCAGGTCGGGGTCCAGGGTTATGCCGTCCTTCTCCATGTCGGCCACTTGCCAGAGGCCGCAGACGAGGCGGCTGATCTCGAGGCCGTCGGCGAGCTCGGTGCGCGGTGGCTGGTTCATGAAGGTTCTCGCTTTTTCCTGGTTTCGATGTGGCGCGACACGGTGCCGAGCTCGCCCAATATGCCCCGAGGGCGCAGCAGCAGCATGACGCAGATGGCGACACCGATGAGGACGATCTGGAGGGCAGCGGCGCGCGCCTGCGCTTCGGGCGGCACGATGGCGGAGATCAGCGCGGCAGAGGCCGCCCAGACCGCCCAGACGAGGACCGCACCCAGCACAGCGCCGCGGTTGTTACCGGAACCGCCGACAATGAGCATGGCCCAGACCT
>CAIYXE010000655.1 GCA_903930095.1 uncultured Hyphomicrobiales bacterium | reverse complement strand
GATCGGCGCTGGGTGGGCGGCGCATTTCCTCGCCCGCGGCTATGATGTTTCCGGTTACGTCCACACGATGAGCGAGGAAACGGCCTATCGCAAGGTGCTCGACACGGCATGGATCAGCCTCACGGCGCTGGGATTGGCGCCCGGCGCCTCGCTCGGCCGGCTGACGCTGACCGACAGACTGGATGTCGCGGTTGCCGATGCGGGCTTCGTGCAGGAAAGTGCTCCTGAGCGGCTGGAGCTGAAGCAGAAGCTCTACGAGACGCTGGGCGCGCTTGTGCCTCCGGATGTCGTGATCGCTTCCAGCACCTCCGGCCTGATGATGACGGACATCCAGGCGCTGTGCCCGACCCCTGAGCGCACCGTGATCGGCCATCCGTTCAACCCGCCATATCTTCTGCCGCTCGTCGAGATCATCGGGGGAAAGAGGACGGCGCCCGAGGCTGTTGCCTGGGCACGTGACTTCTACGCCGATGCGGGCAAGGCGCCGCTGGTGATGAAGAAGGAGATTCCCGGCTTCGTTGCCACCCGTCTGCAGGAGGCGCTGTGGCGGGAAGCGCTGCACATGGTGGCGAATCGCGAGGCAACGCCCGAGGACATCGACATCGCCCTCATGAACGGCCCCGCGCCGCGCATGGCCATCCAGGGCCAGTGCATGGCCTTCCACGTTGCTTGCGGCGAAGGCGGCATGGCGACCAACCTCGACCAGTTTGGCCCCGCACTGAAATTGCCGTGGACCAGGCTGGTGGCGCCGGAACTCACCAAGGACCTGCGCGACCGGATGGTCGACGGCTGCAATGAGATTGCCAAGGGCCGGCACTTCGAGGACATGGCGGCCGAGCGCGACCGGGCGATCGTGGGTGTGCTGAAGGCGGTGCGCGCGGCGCGGGAAGGCTAGCGCTTAAGCGCTTTCTTCCGCGTGGTCTGCAGGAAGGCATAGACGGTGCCGGGCCAGGAGGGGGCGGCATCCTTCTCCGGCCAGGCCTGCCGGTATTCGCTGGGCTTCTTGCCGAAGGCCTGCAGGAAGCTCTGCGAGAAATAGGACATGGAGTTGAAGCCGCAGGCGGCTGAGACTTCCCGGATCGACATGCGCGTCGAACTCAGCAGGACCCGGGCGTACTGCAGCCTGAGGAGCTTGCTGTACTGAACGATTGTACAGCCGATGTCACGCTTGAACAGCCGCTCGAGCTTTCTCTGCGACACGCCAAGTTCACGGCAGACAGAAGGAACGGCGGTGGGGTCCTCGATCCGCGCCTCGAGCAGCGTCATGGCGGCACGCACATCCTGGTGCACGTCGTCATGCTTGCCGCCCGTCGCATAGCGCTGCAGCGCCTCGGGCGGGCGGCGCGGATGGTGCATCACCTGGTTGGCGATCTCGGCGGCGAGCTGCTCGCCATACTTGCGCCCGACGATGTGCAGCATCAGGTCCAGCCCGGACGTGCCGCCCGCACATGTCATGACCGGGGCATCCACGGAATAGAGCTGCTCCATGACCTGGAGTTCAGGATAGGCTTCCGCGAAGCCCGCCATCATCGACCAGT
>CAIYXE010000654.1 GCA_903930095.1 uncultured Hyphomicrobiales bacterium | reverse complement strand
CGCACGCCCGAGAGCATGTGGTCCAGCCGGTGCGAGATGGGCTGGCCCATGTTGGTCGACACCGGCAGGACGGAGAGACGCGAGCGGATATCGTTGATGATATCGTTCTTCGAGCGGCCTTCGGCGTGCAGGTCGACATCGATCTCGGATGAGTGCACGCCCTCGGCATGTTCATCGAGTTCGGCACGGCCCGTGCGGCGTCCGACCGATTTTACCTCCGGGACTTCCATGATCAGGCGCTCGGCGATGAGCCCGACCCTGTGGCTCTCCGCCAGCGATATCCCTGGGTTGAACAGCATCGAGATCGTCAGCGTACCCTCATTGAACGGGGGGAGGAAGGACCGCGGGAGTTGCGTCGCAAAGCTCCCCGCCGCGATCACGCCAGCGAGTGCACCCGCCATGAGCGTCTTGGGGTGCCGGAACGCCCATCCGAGCAAGGCGGCATTGCCACGCTTCAGGACACGGACAGCAAACCCCTCGTGCTCATCAAGGCGTTTCAAGCCGGGCAGCATTTAGTAGGCCATCACCGGCGTCAGCGTGATCGAGACGACAAGGCTGGAGAGGATTGAGATGATGTAGGCCTGCCCCAGCGGCGCGAAGAGGCGTCCCTCGATGCCGGACAGGGCAAAGAGTGGCACGAAGACGAGAACGATGATCATTGTGGCATAGACGATACCGGACCTCACCTCCTGGCTGGCCGAGACCACCACATCGAAGACGCTTCTCGGGTTGCCTTTTTCCCGGTTCTCGCGCAGCCGCCGGAAGATGTTCTCGACATCGACCACGGCGTCATCGACAAGTTCTCCGATGGCGATGGCGAGGCCTCCCAGGGTCATGGTGTTTATCGAGAGACCCATGAGGTGGAAGACAATGGCGGTGACGAGGATCGAAACCGGGATGGCGGTGAGCGAGATGGCCGTGGTCCGCACATTGAGCAGGAAGGCGAAGAGCACGATCGCCACCACCGCCACCGCTTCCAGCAGGACCTTCTTGACGTTGTTGATCGAAGTCTCGATGAAGTTGGCCTGGCGGAAGAGAATATTGTCTGCCTTGATGCCGTTCGGCAGTGTGGCCGTGATTTCCGCCAGTGCTGTCTCGACATTCTGGGTCAGGCGGACCGTGTCGACACCTGGCTGTTTCTCCACCGAGACGATGACAGCCGACTTCCCCTGGAAGCCGGCCTCGCCACGTTTGACGCGCGCCGCGAAGGCTACATCCGCGATCTGCTCGAGCGCTATGGGTTGCCCACCCACTGTCGCCACCGCCAGTCCCCTGAGATCATCCAGAGACAGAGTGCGGCCGATATTGCGGATCAGGAACTCGCGGCTGTACTGATCCGTGAAGCCACCGCCCGTATTGGCGCCGAATTGTGCGAGTGCCTCCTCCACCTGTTCGAAAGAGACCCCGAGCGCCCGCATTGCCGACGGATTGGGCGAAACGCGATACTGCCGCACTTCGCCGCCGATCGGGATGACCTGGGCCACACCGGGGATGGTCAGCAGCCGCGGCCTGATCGTGAAGTCAGCCAGCTCACGCAGCTCAATCGGCGAAACGTCATCGGGTCCGGTGACCGCGATGAGCATGATCTGGCCCATAATCGAGTTGATCGGTCACATCTGGGGCACGACGTTGTCCGGCATTTGCTGCTGCACGAGCGCCAGACGCTCGGCGATCTGCTGCCGATTGCGGTAGATG
>CAIYXE010000653.1 GCA_903930095.1 uncultured Hyphomicrobiales bacterium | reverse complement strand
GTCTCGCATTCGAGCATCATGCGGCCGGCCTCGATCTTCGACATGTCGAGGATGTCGTTGATGACATCGAGCAGGAACAGTCCGCTCCGGTGGATGTCGCGCGAATACTCGGCGTATTTCTCAGAGCCCATGGGCCCGAACATTTCCGCCAGCATCACCTCGGAGAAGCCGATGATGGCATTGAGCGGCGTTCGAAGCTCATGCGACATGTTGGCGAGGAATTCGGACTTTGAGCGGTTCGCGGCCTCGGCCCTGGTCTTCTCGCGGGCGTATTTGTCGGCAAGGTCGGCCAGGCGCTGGGCCTGCTGGTCGGCGAGGAGCCGCTCCTTCTGCAGGTCGCGCACCGTCATCATCAGTTCCCGCTCGGACATCCTGAGCCGCTCTTCCTGCAGCTTGAGTGCGGTGATGTCGGTGCCGACCGAAACGAAGCCGCCGTCCTTGGTGCGCCGTTCGTTGATCTGCAGCCAGCGCTGGTCGGCGAGTTGCACCTCGAAGGAGCGGCCCTCGCCGCTCTCTCCCTTCAGGCCGATGCGCTTCCTGACGGCGGGCTCCTTCGCGGTTCTGACCACGTCCTCGTAAGCCGTGCCGGGCGCGCAGACGGACGCGGGAAGCGAATGGAACTGCTGGTACTTGGAGTTGCACAGCACCAGCCGGTTGTCGGCATCCCACAGCACGAAGGCCTCGGAAATGTTCTCGACCGCGTCCATCAGCCGGAGTTCTGCTTCCTTGTTGAGCTTGTCGGCGAGCTTCTGCTGGGTGATGTCGAAGACGATTCCGATCAGGTGAGGCTGGGCTTCCGTCTCTCCCGGCGCGAGGGCCACGCGCGCGCGGAGCCACACGTAGTGGCCATCCTCGTGGCGCATGCGGAACTCCCGGTCAAAGGAGGTGATCTTGCCGTCCAGCAGCTGTTCCACCGCTTCCTCGAGCTCGGTGTCGGTCTCGTGGATGCGGCTCAGCACTTCGGCGAAGCTCAGGTAGTCGCCCTTCACCGGCATGCCGAGGATGTCGAACATGGAGCGCGACCAGAAGATGATGCCCTTGTTCACATCCCAGTCCCACATGCCGCACTGGCCGCGGTCCAGCGCCTTGTCGAGCCGCGCGGTGGCAAGGCCGAGGATCGAATCCGCTTCAGCCGCCTTGGCCGCCTGCCAGTGGAAGGCGGCGCCGAGCATGATCAGCACCAGCAGCGTCACGATGAACAGAAGCGTGACCTGCGTGACGCCGGAGCGCCAGGCCGCCAGCACATCTGCCTTGCGCTGGAACACGACCAGGCTTCCGGGAAAGTCGCCCAATTCATAAAGCGTTACGAAAGCTGCCTCGCCTGAGGCGAGGTCAAGGGGCGACATCTCCCCGCTGTTGATCGCCGCCTCGGTGACGAAACTGGGCGACAGCACGCCCATGATGTTCGCGCCGTCGAGGCCTTCCTGTGCTGGCGCGCTGGCGACGATGCCGCCGGTGCTGCGGGCAATGGCGAAGACGCGCTGCTCGTCCTGGGAGCCCGCGGGCAGGATCGACAGCAGGTAGCCGCTGTTGACGACGGGCGGCGTCAGCCCCCGGCGGCGCGCCTCGGCGAAATCAGTGCGGATGCGCTGTGCGACAAGTTCCGCGTGAAGGGCGGAGAGGCGGTTCTGTTCGGCCACATGGCTGGTGCGGCTGTTGGCGAGCTGCATCAGCAGCGCGCTGCCGAGCAAGCCGAGGAACATCACGATCATCGCGGTGATCAAGAGACGCAGCAGGCGCTCGGTGATGGTGATGCGGAAGCGGGCGGGCCAGGGCGAGGGGAGCCGTAACACCCTTTCCTTGAAGAACAGCTCACCGATGTGCGTCTTGCCCAATCTCTTTCCCCTGATCCCCGCGCCTGCCCATGGCGGGGAGACGAGAACGCAAACGCCACACATCGAATCACCGCCTATTGATTCGAAATGGGGGTGATTTGTCCAGATGTTCCGGACACTTGCAGTGATGTTTACAGACGGAGTCGGATTTCGACTCGAATTCAACGGCTTGCGCCCGTTTGCGCCCTAGAACCGGTCGACCCGGAAGGGCGTGAGGTCGATGTTGCTCTTCATGCCGGTCATCAGTTCGGCGATCAGCCGTCCGGTGCTTGGCCCCCAGGTGAGGCCCATGTGACCGTGTCCGAAGCCATACCAGACATTGGCCGCGGCCCTGGACGGGCCGATGACGGGAAGCGAATCGGGTGTTCCCGGCCTGCGGCCCATCCAGCGCGTCGTCTCGTGGTCGGGCGGGCGCAGGCCCGGCAGGACGGCCTTGAACTGCGTCCACAATGCATCTGCCCGCCGGTAGTCGGGTGCGGCATCGAGGCCTGCGAATTCGTCCGTGCCCGCCAGGCGCAGACCCATTTCCATCGGCGTCGCCGCACCCGGTGTGCGCGCATAGGTGATCGAGCGCGAAAGCGACACGCCGGAATTCGGCAGCAGCATGTGGTAGCCGCGCTCTGCCTCGAGCAGCACCTTCTCGCCGAGCTGCCTTGCCAGCAGATGTGAATATGCGCCCGCACAGACGACCAGCCGGTCGATGCTGTGGCGGCCGCCCGCCTTGAGGCGGAGCCCGCTCACCCGGTTGCCATCGCGTTCGATGGACAGGACATCGTCTTCCAGGATGACCCCGCCATTGCGCACCACTTCGGCGGCGATGGACTTCACGGCGCGGCCGGGATTGGCGAGAAAATACCAGCCGCCATGGAAGGCGCCGCAATGGACACTGCTGCCGATTGCCGGCTCCAGTTCGCGCGCCTCGCCGCCCGATATGCGCTTCATCTCAAAGCCATGCTCCCGCTTCGCCTGGCGCTCTGGCTCCTCTGCGAGGTATTGCGCCTCGCTGTCATACAGGCGCAGCGTGTCACGGTAACCGATGAGATCCGCCGTGCCGGCCGCCTTCAACAGCGTCTCGAAATCGCTCACCACGCGCAGCGCGAGATCGGCGCGCGCCGCGGTGATGGCCTTGACCCTGTCAGGCAGCGAGTTGCGGGCGAGCGCCATGAACCATGGCATGGCCTTCGGCAGGTAGGACCAGCGGATGGTGAGGGGCCCCAGCGGGTCCATCAGCCAGCGCGGGACCTTGAGCAGCATGCGCGAATGCACGGTGGGCACAACCTCGGAGAAGGCGAGGCCGCCGGCATTGCCAAACGAGCAACCCTCACCCGGCGGCACGCGGTCGATCACGGTGACGCTATAGCCCTGCCGCTGCAGGAAGGCGGCAGCCGAGATGCCGACAATGCCGGCGCCGATGATGGTTGCGGAATGTTGCGTCACAGCCCATCGTGTTGCGCATTTGCGTCTGCGCCGCAAGGGTGTCAATCTTGCAGTGTCACCGTGGAGGGCAAGGCATGATCAGGACCGGCGAACAATACCGCGACTCCCTGCGCGACGGGCGCGAGGTGTGGATCAACGGCGAGAGCGTGAAGGACGTGACCCGCCACCCGCAGTTGAAGCCACTGGTCGATGTGCGTGCGCGCATCTACGACATGCAGCACGAGGCCGCGACCCGGGACGTGATGAGCTATGAGGAGGATGGCGAGCGCTTCCCCATCGGCCTCCGCCTTCCGTTCGCGAAGCAGGACTGGGAGGACAAGCGCCGCGCCGTCGACACGGTGATGCATGACATCGGCGGCGTGGTGACGCGGGTGGGTGACGAGACCATCGGCGAGATGTGGTCGCTGTGGGACGGCAAGGACATCCTGAACGAGATCGACCCGCGCTTTGCCGAGAACATCGAGCGCCACATCAGGCTCGCGATCAAGACCGATCCCTTCCACGTTTCCGCCAACACCGATCCCAAGGGCGACCGCTCCAAGCGCCCGCAGGACCAGGACCCGGACATGCTCGTCCATGTGGTGAAGGAGACCGACGCCGGCATCGTCATCCGCGGCGCGAAATACGAGACGGCTGCGGCCTATTCCAACCAGGCCTTCCTCAAGCCGACGATTGCCAACTGGGGCGATGCAAAGCTCTCGGAATATGCGTTGGGCTGCATCGTGAAGATGGATGCACCGGGCGTGAAGCACATCTGCCGCACCGGCTTCACCGGACGCGCGCCGGAGCGCGACTACCCGCTGTCGAACCGCTTCGACGAGGTCGACACGCTGATGATCCTCGACAATGTGCTGATCCCCTGGGAGGACGTGCTGTTCTACCAGCACACGCGCGCGGCCGCCTTCATCCGCCAGACGCTGCACCGCTATTCCGCCTTTCCTTTCGTGCAGAGGACGCTCTCCTATGCCGACCTCATCATCGGTGCGGCGCTGTGGAACGCCCGCCAGACCGGCCTCGACAAGCAGCAGGCGGTGCAGGAGAAGCTCTCGGAACTCGCCGTGTGGCGCGAGGGTATCCACGCCCACCTGACGGCCTCCATCGCTCTGGCCGAGAAGAGCCCCAATGGCCTTGTCATGCCGAACCAGTCGCTGCTGTTCACCGGGCGCGTGCATGCGCTGAACAACCTGCCGCGCATGATGCACATCGCGCGTGAATTATGCGGCGGCCAGATCTGCGTGACGCCTGATTCCGCGATGTTCGACCATCCTGAAACCAAGGTGTGGATGGACAAGTACTATACGGTCAACGATGAATGGCAGGCGGAAGACCGCCGCAGGCTGCTGGCGCTGGCGCGTGATGCGCTGAACTCGGATTATGCCGGCCACAGGCTCACCTTCCAGCTCTTCGCCCAGTCGCCGCCCTTTGCGCAGTCCGCCGCCGTCTACCGCACCTTCGACTGGAACGGTCCGCTCAAATTCGCGCAGAAGGCGGGCGGCCTCTCCGAAAACATCTGGGGCGTTGCGCGCAAGGCCGCGGAATAAGCTTGAATATCTTGTGAGGACAACATGACAGCGCACACACGTATCCGCCCCTTCAACACGAAGGACACCTACCCTGAGCAGAAGCTCGACAACGACCTGTGCCAGGCCGTGGTGGCGAAGGGCGCCATGGTGTTCCTGCGCGGACAGGTTTCGCAGGACCTCGACAGCCGCGAGTCGCTGCACGTGGGCGATGCCACCCTGCAGACGCGCAAGACCATGCAGAACATCAAGATGCTGATGGAGGAGTCGGGCGGCCACATGGACCACATCTGCCGCATCGTGGTCTATCTCACCGACATTCGCCACCGCCAGGATGTCTACCGGGAGATGGGCCAGTGGCTGAAGGGCGTGTTCCCGTGCTCCACCGGCCTCGTCATCACGGCGCTTGCGCGGCCCGAGTGGCTGGTCGAGATCGAAGTCACTGCCGTCATCCCGGACTGACGCGCATGACCTTCTCGATTGCCGGCCGTTGCGCCGCTTCAGGCGCCTTCGGGGTCGCCATCACCACATCCTCCATCGCTGTCGGCGCGCGCTGCCCGCATGCCCGCGCCAGGGTGGGCGCGGTGGCAACCCAGAACGTAACAGACCCCAATCTCGGGCCGCTGCTGCTCGACCGGATGGAGCAGGGCCTCAGCGCCAGCGAGGCCATCGCGGCGGTTGTGAAGGACCGCCCCTTCATCGACTATCGCCAGCTCACCGCGGTTGATGCACAGGGCCGTTCCGCCTCCTGGTCGGGCAAGCACATCCTCGGCACCTATGGCGTTTCTGAACGGCCCGATTGCGTGGCGGCGGGAAACCTCCTCAAGCATGCAACACTTCCCGGCGTGATGACGGATGCCTTCGCCGCCAATGCAGACCAGCACCTTGGCGAACGCCTGCTGCGCGCCCTCGAGGCGGGGCTCGACTCAGGGGGGGAGGAGGGTCCGGTTCACTCTGCGGCGCTGATCGTCCATCACCAGCAGGCCTTCCCGCTCGTTTCGCTCCGCGTCGACTGGGATGACACCAACCCCATCGCCAAGCTCCGCCGCCTGTGGGAGGATTACAAACCGCAGATGGGCGCCTATCTCCAGCGCGCCATCGACCCGACCCAGGCCCCGAGCTACGGCGTGCCCGGCGATCCGTGAGAACTCTCGCCTCCCAGCCTTATCTTTAAATTTTTGTAAGGACCTTCTCACCCGAATCTCGCCGCGGCATCCTTTTCCCATCGGGATGGGAGTGGGCCATGGCAAGGACATATGAAGGCGGCTGCCTGTGCGGACACATCCGCTTTGCGGCGGAAGGCCCGGCCCTCAAGCCACACAGCTGTTCCTGCAAGATGTGCCAGCGCCATTCGGGCGCGGTGATCCTGCATTGGGTGGAATTCCCGGCGGAGAATGTCCGCTGGACGGGTCCCGGCGGCAAACCCTCCACCTGGCGCTCTTCAGACTATTCCAGCCGTAGCTTCTGCCCCGAATGCGGCGCAACGCTCGGCGCCATCGATGACAAGCCGGTGGTGGCGCTGGTGCTCGGCAGCTTCGATTCCAACAACCGCAAGGAACTGGCGCCGCAATACCACTCCTATGTCGGCAAGCGGCCGAAGTGGTCAGCCGCCTGAGCCTGTCATCGAAAGCTTCTCGACCAGCCGCTCCAGCATAAGGTCGCACAGTGCCAGCTGGGCTTCACTCACATGCTCATCCGGCTTGTGGGCGACGGCGATGTTGCCCGGTCCGCAGACCACCGCCGGCGTGCCCAGCGCCTGCTGGAACAGGCCACCCTCGGTGCCGAAGGTGATCTTGCCGGTGGAGTTGCCGCCGGTGAGGGCGTGCACGAATTTCACCGCCTCGCTGTCGACGGGCGTGTTCATCGCGGGGTAGCTCTGAAGGTCCATAAATTCGAAGCGCGCGGCGGCGAAAACGTTTCGGCAGCCCGCCGCGATGGTCTCCGCAGCCGCCTTGATGCGGGTGACGATGGCGGCGGCGTCTTCCTCGGGGAGGTAGCGGATCTCGAAATCGAAGCTCGCACGGTTGGGCACGATGTTCATCACCTCGCCGCCCTGCATCTTGCCCACATGCAGCGTGGTATAGGCCACCTCGTAGTCACCGTCGCGGAGGCCGTTGACGGCGATGTCATGCTGTATGGCGCGAATGGCGCCGATCAGGTCGGAAGCCATGTAGATGGCATTGACGCCAATGGGAGCGAGGCTCGAATGCGCCTCGAGGCCATGTGCTGTGACGCGGAAGCCGAGCTTGCCCTTGTGGGCGGTCACCGCCTGCATCAGCGTCGGCTCGCCCACAATGCAGAGCCTGGGCTTCACCGGCGCATCCTTCAGGAGGTCGAGGAGGCGCCTGACGCCGACGCAGCCGATTTCCTCGTCATAGGAG
>CAIYXE010000652.1 GCA_903930095.1 uncultured Hyphomicrobiales bacterium | reverse complement strand
GGGGTCTCTCCAGTTTCCGGCAACGACGTCGCTGATCAGCTCATTCCAGTCAGTCATGTGTGCTCACTTCCGGAAGGCTTCGAGCTTCTGGTTCCAGTCGGCGAGTTTCGGCCAGAGTTCGGCATAAATCGACAGCAGCTCCTGGTAGCGGGCGCTGTCCTTCGTCCGTGGACGGAAGGTCTTCGACGGCTTGCCGGACATGGCAGCGGAGGCTTGTGCGATGGAGCCGAACCAGCCCGCGCCCTTGGCGGCGGCCATGGCGGCGCCCAGGGCGGAGGCTTCCGCCGTCTCGAGGCGCTTCACGTCGCGCGCCGAGGCATCCGCCAGGATCTGGCACCAGAGGTCGGAGCGCGAGCCACCACCGACGGCGGCGAAATGGGTGATCTCGGAGGTGGCAGCGGCGACCTGGTTGGTCATCATCGCCTGCTCGAGGGCAACGCCTTCAAGCAGGGCGCGGTAGACATCACCGCGCTTGTGATTGCCGGAAAGCCCGGCGATGACGCCGCGGGCACCTGAATCCCAATAGGGCGTCATGCAGCCCGACCAGTAGGGGACGAGCACCAGGCCATGGGCGCCGACGGGGGAGGCCTTCGCCTCTTCCTCCAGCGCCTTGAAGATCCCCGGGTTCTTGGCGGGCGAAACGTTGAACAGGCGCTCCACCATCCAGTTGACGAGGAAGCTGCCGGTGCGGATGGCGGTTTCGAAGGAGAAGCCCTCTTCGCCCACGGCCACCATGCCGCGGAAGACGCGGTCGACCGCATAGTGTTTGCCGTAGCTGCCCGAGACGGTGGCGGTCCCGAGGTTCACATAGGCACGTCCTTTGAGGAAGATATTGGCGCCGGTGCCCGCGCATTGCCCGTCACCGCCGCCCGCGATGACGGGGATGCCCGCCTTGAGGCCGGTGAGCTTCGCGGCGGCGGCACTCACCTCTCCCATGATCTCGCCGGGGCGGTAGAGTTCGGGGAGTTGCTCGCGGGTGAGGCGGGCGGCCTTGAGGAGCACGTCTGACCAGTCATAGTGGCTGACGTCGAGCAGGCCCATGGGATCGGCGGAGGCTGTCGAGGTGGCCCAGCGGCCGGTGAGGAAATGAGTGAGGACGCCGTGCACCTCCGCCGTCTTCGCGGTCTTCTCCCACATCTTTGGCATGTGCCTGGAGAACCAGCGGCAGCGATAGAGGCAGGGGGTGACATCCGGCGGCTTGCCGGAGATCTGGTGGATGCGGTCGCGGCCGAGTTCGCCCACGATCTCTGTGACTTCACGGTGCGCGCGCTCGTCGAGCCAGAGTGTGCCCGGGCGGAGCGGCTTGTTCTTCGCATCGAACTGCGCGTAGCTTTCGCGCTGGTTGGAAATGGCAATGCCCGCGATGCGCTTCGCGTCGATCTTCTTGGTGAGCTGTTTCAGCGCCTTGGTGGCAGCCCCTGTCCAGTCGGAGACCTCTTGCTCGAACCAGCCGGGCTTGGGGTTCGACAGGGGAACGGCAGCACGGCCCTCGGCCACGGCACGGCCGCGCCCATCGAAGGCGATGGCCTTCGTGGAGGTGGTCGATGAATCGATGCCGATGACGAGATCGCCGCGCATGGGGAGTTTTTGACTTTGAAAGAGGGAACGGAGGCGGCGTTGCCGCCGCCTCCGCTACTGGTTTGGATCAGAGACCTGCTTCCGTGACGGCTGCATCGATCGCCGCGGCGATCGTGTCCATGCACTTCTTGGCGTCGCCGCCGAAGTCCTGGCCGGTCAGCAGCTTGCCGAGGTTGACCGGGATCTCGTTGTTCGAGAAGCCAGCCCACAGCGGCATGTCGGGCTCGGAAGCCATGTCGTTGTTGATGGTCTCCAGAACGACGGGCAGGTGGCGCGTCGTGCCGGGGCCGACAACTTCCTTGGCCTTCACACGCGGGTCGGCGAAGGACGAGATGCGCATCGGGGCGAAGCCGCCGCCGAGGGTGCAGCGCACCATGATGTCCTTGGAGCAGGCCCACTGCATGAACAGCCAGGCAGCGTCGACGTTCTTGGAGTACTTCGACAGGCCGAGGATCGAGCCGCCCTGGTGACCCCAGTTCGGGATTTCGCCGAAGCCGGCCTTGTCCACGGCACGCAGGCCGTGCTTGCCCTGGATCGGACGCTTGATCTGCCACAGGCCCTGGACCTTGGAGTCAGCCGCATCCCAACCGGGGAAGAACTCGTCCCACGAGTTGATGAGGGCGACCTGGCCGGACGCACCCATCTGCCACTGGCCGTCCCACGTGGAGTTGGTGGACTCCGGCGGGGCGTTCTTGAGCCACTCCTGGTACAGCTGGACGCCGCGCACGGCGGCTTCGTCGTTACCGGCGAACTTCTTGTCGGCGCCGAAGATGGAGCCGCCTTCGTTCCAGACCATCTGGGTCCAGTCGCAGTTCAGCGAGTAGTGGCCGGACTTCGCCTGGAGACCCGTGCCGTACATGCCGTTGCCTTTTTCGGCTTCGGTGATCATCTTCACGGCTGCGGTGAACTCGTCCACCGTGTTGGGCGGAGCGATCTTGTGCTTCTCCAGGATATCGGCGCGATACATGGTGCACATGATCGGGATATCGAAGGGAATGCCGGCCCACTTGCCTTCATAGACGGCAAGACCGTCGACCAGCGGCTTCGAGAAGTCCTCGAAGTCGAAGCCGGGCATGGCGAGATCCGGCTTGTCCTTGTAGTACTGGACGGGATCAACCGTGTCCTGCGCGAAGGTGGCGACCCACGACTGGTCGAGATAGTAGAGGTCGTAGGTGCCGAGCTGGCCCTGCACGTCCTGGGTTGCCTTGGCGAGCACCTGCTCGAGCGGCACGATTTCGATTTCGACTTCGATGCCGGTGAGTTCGGTGAACTCGCCCTTCAGCTTGTCGAGAACGACGGTCGGGGGCGTAGCTTCCGACGTATAGCGGATCTTGGTGCCCTTGAAGGGTGTCGAGACATCCTTCAGCCACTTGTTCATCTCGGCGTCCTGGGCGTAGGCCGCATCGCCGATCATACCATTGCCGCGGAACGGACGGGTGCCGCCCAGAAGCATGGTGTTGAAGGCCGAGAAGCCGATGCCCATCATGCCAGCCTTGCGCAGGAAATCACGCTTGCTGATGCGGCGGGCGCCGAAGTCCTTCGCCAGGTCGGCGATATAGGTTTTCTTGTCGTACTCTTTAAAGCTCATATAGATCCTCCCATGGGTTTGAGCTCAGGTTCTCGCACGCGGTTCACTCTTTCAGGGAGCCAAGGGTGAGGCCGCGCACCAGATGCTTTTGGACGAGCAGGATGAACACGAAGCTGGGGATGATGGCTGCCGTTCCCAGCGCCGCGATGAAGCCCCATTCATTGCCCGTCGAAGTCACGAATGTCTGAATCTTGACCGGCACCGTGCGGATGTCGGTCGTGAGGAAGAGGGACAGCAGGAATTCCGTCCATGAGAAGATGAAGCACAATACGGCGGAGGCGGCGACACCGCCCTTCACCATGGGCAGCACCACCTTGCGGAAGGTCTGCCAGCGCGTGGCCCCGTCGATCATCGCGGCCTCGTCCACGTCCTTCGGCACATCGTCGAAGAAGGACTTCATGAGCAGGACCGCGATGGGCAGGTTCATCAGCGCATAGATCATCATGAGGCCGAGATAGCCCATGTAGAGATTGTCGGTGTCGCGCATGCCCGCCATCTTGTAGATCGACACCATCGGAATGAGGATGGCGATCGGCGGCATGAAGCGCTGGCCCAGGACCCAGTTGAGATAGCTGCCGCGGCCGCGGAACGTCATGCGCGAAATGGCGTAGGCGGCAAAGACCGCAACACTCATGGTGATGGCCGTGGCGCCGATCGAGACGATGACCGATTCGAGGATCGACATGCGGGAGTCATAGGCGTCAGCGCCGGCGACACCCATGCCTAAGCCTTCGTCGATGGCAATCTGCGACCGTGACTGCCCGAACAGCGTCACACCATAATTGATGAAGGTTGGCGTGAAGTCGAAGAAGTTCACGCGGTCCTTGTCGAACACCGCCGAGATCGGCTTGATCGAGGTGAGCGCCCACCAGAAGATGGGGAACATGAAGATCGCCGTCACCAGGACGGCGGTGACGTCTCGCAGGAACTGGAGCGGACGGGACGTTTCCATCAGAGCTTGACCTTGAAGACCTTCATGAAGAGCGAGGATACGACAATGACGATCACCAGCGTCAGCAGCGCAATCGTCGAGGCGTAGGGGAAGTCGGCATTGCCGAAATAGATGCGGCCGGCATAGGAGGTGAGTGTCTCGGTCGCCGTGCCGGGGCCGGAGTCCGTCATCACCTTCACGTAGTCGAAGGCGCGGAACAGGTCGATGCCGCGGATCAGCACGGCGATGGCGATGACCTTGGACATCATCGGCAGGGTAAGCTTGAAGAAGGCCTGCACGGCGGTGGCGCCATCGATGGCGGCGGCCTCGAATGGTTCCTTCGGGAGCGAGCGCAGGCCCGCCAGCATGATCAGCACCATGAAGGGCGTCCACTGCCAGATTTCGGCCAGCAGCACGCCGGCCATGGCGGTTGATGCATTGCCGAGGATCGAGAAGCCAACCGGCAGCAGACCCATGGCGATCAGGCTGCGGCTCAGCACGCCGAAGGAGCCGTTCAGCATCAGGAGGAACATCATCGCGGTGACGGCAGGCGGGATCACCAGCGGCAGCGTCATCATTCCGCGCAGCAGCGCATAGCCCTTGCGGTCCGAGTCGAGCAGCAGGGCGATCAGCATGCCCAGCACCAGCTGGAATACCAGCGCAATGCCGGTATAGACGAAGGTGTTGAAGAGCGCGTTCCAGACGCGCTCGTCGTACAGGATCTTCGTCCAGTTATGGTCGAAGTCGAGCACCATTTTGCGGGTGGCCGCGTTCTTCTTGTAGAATGACAGCGCAACCGCATAGATCAGCGGGTAGATGCCGAAGACGATCATCAGCGCCCCTGCCGGCAGCAGCCACGGGAAGGGATGTTCCGACGTCAGCCAATGCGGCAGCCACGGACGGCGCTGTGTCCGGCTTGCCGCCTCCTTGGAAGCGGCACTGGCGGCATTCGCAGGCATGTAGACGATCTCCCGTGGCCCCGCTTGGCGGGCGCGCATTTGTTATTCTGAAATTGCAATTGTGCTTGAAGACTAATTCGGTGGAGCCGGGCAAGTCAACTTAAAGAGCGGCCATGGTCCGGATTTTCGCAATGCAAAGATTATGTTGCGATGCAGCAAGTTTGCATCGCCCTACCCTTTGTTGTGGCGTCACCCCGGCCTTCACCGGAGTGACGCCGGGGAGGTGGATGCCTCACAGCGCGTGAAAGCGTGTATCCGTCTGGTCGAGGCGGCGGCGGATCTGGGTGACGATGAGGCTCTCGTCCGGCACGCAATTGTCATAGGTGATGCGCTCGCCCTTTTTCACGGGCTTCACCACCTTCGCGCCCTGGGCAAGCCCCAGGGGGATGGCGTTGGCATTGCGCGCCTCCGCATGGGTCATGGCCCAGGCGCGGTAGTCGGTCTCGCCGATGCGGCCCAGCACCTCGCCAACGGCAAGGTCGCGCTTGGCCAGCGTGATGCATTCGGCCACGGGCTGTTCCAAGGGCACCATGTCGGCGTGGCTGTGCAGCACGGCGCGGGCGGCGGAGAGCGGCACCTCGAGGCTGGTCAGGTGATAGGGGCGGGTCAATGCAAAATAGGGGCCCTTGCCGACCTTGAGGTCGATCATGCGCTCCTGCAGGCGCGGGTGGTCCGTCGTCACGATGCAGAAGACGCCCGGCGCCACGCCCGTGCCGATGGACTAATCCACGCAGCCCTTTTTCGAGAGGACGCCGCCATGTTCCTTCGGGATCAGCACGGAGGCGAGTTCATCCCGTGTGGCGGCGGGGCCGAGCATGCCGGGGATGTCGGGAACGAGGCCGGTGCAGTTGGCGATGGCCACCATCTCCACCATGGTCTTTGAGCCGTCGACGAATTCGACCAGCATGCGGGCGTTCATGTTGCGGGCTTTCGCCTCCGCCTCGTAGTCGGCGGGAACGGCATCCCATTTCAGCGGATTGTTCTTGCCCTTGCCCGCACAGACAACCTCGAGGCCGATCGACTGCGCAAAGCCGATGAGTTCCAGCGTGGCGGCGGGTTCATCGCCTGCAGCACCGGTGTAGACGACGCCGGCGCGCTTTGCCTCCGCATGAAGATGGCGGCCGATGGTGATGTCCGCCTCGACGTTGAGCATCACCACATGCTTGCCGTTGGCGATGGCGCGGAGGGCGAACTGCGTGCCGGTGTTTGGGTTGCCGGTGGCGTCGATCACCACATCGACGAGGCCCGAGCGCGCCAGCGTCTCGGGGTCGGAGGTAATGGCGATCAGGCCTTTTGCGATGGCGGCGTCGATTGCGGCGGGGCTGTCCGCATAGACCGTGCGCTCCTCGGGAAATCCGGCGAGCGCGGCGGCGGCCTTAGCCTGGGGCGCGCGCATCTCGGCCACGGCGCCGAGCCTCAGCCCCGGCATGCGGTTCAGTTGCACCACGATGTCGGTGCCCATCTGGCCGCAGCCGGCAAGGCCGATGGTCACGGGTCTGCCCGCCTCTTCGCGGGCCTTGAGTTCGGCAACGAGGGGGGAGACGCCTGCGATCACGCTTTCTTCGTCACTTTCTTCCTGGCGGCGAGGCGCTTGGGAACGTCGCGGCGAACGGGGCCCGTCACCGAGAGCGCATCGCCCTTCTTCAACTCGCCGGGCTGCTTGCCGTAAGTCTTAAACCGGGCCAGCACGGTCGTCATCTGCTTTTCCTTGAGCAGCACGGGCTTGCCGGCCTGCAGCGCCGCCCAGTACTGGTGGGACAGCGTTTCGACCTCACCCGCCCGCCACAGCGCCTTGGCGAGGTTTTCCCCGAAGGCGATCTGGCCGTGGTTGGCGAGCAGGCAGGCCTGCCGGTCCTTCATGGCCTTCAGCATGGCAACAGAGAGTTCCTGCGTGCCGTATTCGGCATAGGTGGCGCAGCGCAGCGTGGTGCCGCCGGCAATGCCGATCATGTAGTGGAAGGCGGGGATGTCCTTCCGCAGGCAGGACAGGGCGGTGGCATAGATCGAATGGGTGTGGACGACCGCGCCCGCCTCCGGGCGGTGCTTGAAGATGTCCATGTGCATCCGCCACTCGGTGGAGGGCAGATATTCGCCGGTGTAGCCGCCGTCGAGGTCCATCTCGACCACGTGCTCGGGCTTCATCTTGTGGTAGGGGATGCCCGAGGCCGTCATGAGAAAGCCCTCGGGCGTGCGCACGCTCACATTGCCGGAGGTGCCCTGGTTGATGCCTTCCTCGTTCATCTGGAGGCAGGTGTCGATCACCGCTTTGCGGAGGTCGAGATATTTGAGCTTGGTCATGTGCGGTTGTTTCCCGATGTTTGGTGTCCGGTGGGCCGCTATAGACCGCGAACCGCAACCTATACAAGTGTGCTTGACGATTGACGCCCATGCGCAGGATGCGAGAGAGTGGCGTAAACAAGGACAAGGACGGCATGCAGGAGAGCAGCCCACGCGGCATCGCTGTGGTCGATGTCGGGTTCACCAATACCAAGATCGCCCTTTTCTCGCCCAAGGGCGAGTTGCTGGCGGAGCGCAAAGGCCCGAGCAGGCATGTGCCGGGTCCGCCCTATTTGCACATCGATCCGGAGCCGATGGTGGCGCTGTGCCGGACGGCGCTTCCCGAGCTTGACGCGATTTTGCCGGTCGACGCCATCGTGCCCACCGCCCACGGTGCGGCCATGGCCTGCCTCGACGAGAAGGGCGAACTGGCGCTTCCGGTCATGGACTATACCAGCGAGCCGCCGCCTGAGATCGTGGCGGAATACAAGAAGATCATGCCCTCCTTCGCGGAGGCCTTCTGCCCGCTGCTGCCGTTGGCCATCACCCACGGGCTGCAGCTCTACTGGCAGAGCGCCAAGTGGCCCGAGGACTTTGCGCGCGTCAGAACGCTGCTGCCATGGATCCAGTATGTGGGTTTCCGGCTCTCCGGCACGGCCGTGACCGAGATTTCCTCCATGGCGTGCCAGACGCATCTTCTCGACACGCGCGCGCAACAGCCCTCGAAAATGGCGCGCGAGCTCGGCTGGGACAGGCTGTTCCCGCGCATGGCCAAGGCGTGGGAAACGATCGGCACGCTGAAGCCCGAATTCCGCGGGCCGGGGTTTCGCGGGCTGGGCAACGTGCTGGGCGGGGTGCATGACTCCACCGCTAATTTCATGCGCTATGTGGCAGCAGGGCTCGACCGCTTCACGCTGGTTTCGACCGGCACCTGGAGCATCAGCTTCGACCCGTCGACGCCGGTCGGCGTGCTCGACCCCGAGCGCGATACCAACACCAACACGGATGTGCTGGGCCGCACCGTGTGCTGCAGCCGCTTCTTCGGCGGCAAGGAGTTCGAGGCCGTCTCGCAAGGGGCCGCGGCCGAGGAGGCGGACCTTGCCTGCGTCGCTGAACTCGTGGCGCGCGGCACGATTGCCATCCCCTCCTTCACGCTGACGAGCGGGCCGGTGCCCGGCTCGCTCGGCAAGGGCCGCGTGCTGGGGCCGCAAGCCATGACCCCGCGCGAGCGCGCCTCGCTTGCCGCCCTCTATTGCGCGCAGATGGTGTCAGAACAGCTCGATGCCATCACGTCCAGGGATGAGATCATCGTCGACGGGCCATTCTCGCAGAACCCGGTGTTGCTCGCCGTGCTGGCCCAGCTGCGCCCGGCGCAAAAGGTGAAGGCCTCGGCCCTGCGCGACGGGACGACGGCGGGCGCGGCCTCGCTGGCGCTGATCGCGGATGACGGGCGCACACTTCCGTCGATCGGCCTCAAGCTCACGCCGGTCGCGCCCGCCGCCATCGAAGGACTTTCATCCTATCATGCCAACTGGAGGAGAATTGCCTATGGCACCGCGCAATAGCGCGTCTCCGCAGGGCCCAGGCCCTGAGTAATGTCCCTCTTCCCCGAAGGGGGCGAGGGGGGACAGTGGGGCTCTCTGGCGGGTGCGTGAACTGGCGCTGCCGGGAGCGCCTCTGCCGTAACGGCTGCCAAGCCTCGCGCAAGATGGTTAACCATCTCGCAAACTCCACAGGCGCATGATGGGCGGAGTTGTTGGTGAGGAGTTGCGATGCAGCGTAGCGGTGTGTTCGAAGCGAAGCCCCAGGGCTTCACCCTGGTGTGCCCGGGTTACTCCGGGTCAGTGAGGGATGAGGGAGCTTCAGCCGGTGCGGGGCGGCTGGTCTTCACCGTCGGGTCTCAGCTGGTGGCGGAACTCGACCAGGGCGACCTCATCGAGAGCTGGGCTGCAGCCGAGGCGCTTTCCGCCGCCGAAGCGGCCGAGCTGACGGAGGCCGCCGCCGCACATCTGATGGACATGATGGAGGACGGAATCGGCACTGTGGATATCGCCGAGGCGGTGACAGACGCTGCGGTGGTCTTCCTGCTGGCGATGAAGCAGCATGGCATCGCCGACCCAAAGCGGATTCCCGCCTGCACGGTCAAGTGGAGCTTGGCATCAGAAACGCCGCGTGTTCAATTGGCGTCATGAGTGAACCATCCGCTGCCGACTATGGCCGCAGCCTCAAGGGTCTCGGCTTCAACCTTTTGGTCACTGACGTTCCGCGCGCCGTGGCCTTCGCCACCGAGGTGCTGGGGGCAACGCCATTTTATCACAATGAGGATTTTGCCGCACTGCGCTGGAAGGGGCAGGACTTCATGTTCCATGCCGACCGCTCCTATCGCGGGCACCCGCTCTCAGGTGTCGTGGCAGGGCTGGAGGCGCGTGGCGCGGGCGTGGAGCTGAGGCTCTACGGTTGCGACCCCGACCGGGCTGAGGCGAAGGCGCGGGAGCTCGGCTTCAGCGTGCTCGCAGGCTCCATCGACAAGGAGCACGGGCTTCGCGAATGCGTGATCCTTGACGATGACGGCTATGCCTGGGTGCCGGCGGCCGCGACCAGTTGAGAACGGCCGTCAGCAAACCAGTCCCGGTCGCGCCCAGCATTGCTTGCCGTCCGCAGGGCATGTGATCCGCTTCTCATCTCTGCTGCTGAAATCAAGATCATGCTGCAGTGCAGCAAAATCAAGATGATAGGATCGTGCAGGGCAGGGGGAGACGAAGCGGGCTGGCTGGCCCTTGCCGCCACAGGCCCCTGCTTCCCGCGCGCGTTCCGGCGAGGTGGGATCACCTCTTCGAAAAGAACGCGCGCAAGATCATAAGCTTGAGCCTGATCTTGCCGCAAAAGTGGTTTCCACTTTTGCGGATCATGCTCTAGGTTGCCCGCGATTCATTTTGAGGAACGGACACATGGTCAAGGACATCGGACACTTCGTTGGCGGCAAGCATGTGAAGGGCACGTCCGGCCGCTACGCGGAGGTCTACAACCCGAATACGGGAGAGGTATCCGCGCGGGTGGCGCTGGCTTCCCCGGAAGAGCTGCGTGCCGTGGTCGAGAATGCCAGGGCGGCCCAGCCCGAATGGGCGGCGAAGAACCCGCAGGTCCGTGCCCGCGTGATGATGCGCTTCCTGGAGCTGGCCCGCACCCATGCCGAGGAGCTGGCGACGCTGATCTCCATGGAGCATGGCAAGACCATTCCGGATGCGCTGGGCGACCTGCAGCGCGGGGTCGAGGTTGTCGAATTCGCCTGCGGCATCCCCCATCTCCTGAAGGGTGACTATACGGATGGCGCCGGCCCCGGCATCGACATGTATTCGATGCGCCAGCCGATCGGCATCGCCGCCGGCATCACGCCCTTCAACTTTCCGGCCATGATCCCGCTGTGGAAGGCCGCCCCCGCGATTGCCTGCGGCAATGCCTTCATCCTCAAGCCCTCGGAGCGTGACCCGTCCTGCCCGATGCGCCTGGCGGAACTCTTCCTGGAGGCGGGCCTGCCCGCTGGCATCTTCAACGTGGTGAACGGCGACAAGGAAGCCGTCGACGGCATCCTCGACGACCCGGACATCGCGGCGGTGGGCTTCGTTGGGTCAACGCCCATCGCGCAGTATGTTTATTCACGCGCCACCGCCAACGGCAAGCGCGCGCAGTGCTTCGGCGGCGCCAAGAACCACATGCTGATCATGCCGGACGCCGACATGGACAAGGCGGTGGATGCGCTGATCGGTGCGGGCTACGGCTCTGCCGGCGAGCGCTGCATGGCGATCTCGGTTGCGGTGCCCGTGGGCGAGGCGACGGCCAATGCGCTGATCGAAAAACTCGTCCCGCGCGTCGAGAAGCTGAAGGTGGGCCTGTCGACAGACCGCGAGGCGGACTATGGGCCGCTGGTGACGCAGCAGGCGCTGGACCGGGTCAAGGGCTATATCGATGCCGGCGTGAAGGAAGGCGCCACGATCAAGGTCGACGGACGCGGCTTCAAGATGCAGGGCTACGAGAACGGCTACTTCCTCGGCGGCACCCTGTTCGACAACGTGACATAGGACATGCGGATCTACAAGGAAGAGATCTTCGGTCCCGTGCTCTCGGTCGTTCGCGCCAAAACCTATGACGAAGGCCTGAAGCTGGTGAACGACCATGAATATGGCAATGGCACCGCGATCTTCACGCGTGACGGCGATACGGCGCGTGACTTCGCCTCGCGCTGCCAGATCGGCATGGTGGGCATCAACGTGCCGATCCCCGTGCCGCTGGCCTACCACACGTTTGGCGGCTGGAAGCGCTCGGCCTTCGGCGACCTGAACCAGCACGGACCCGATTCAATCCGCTTCTACACCAAGACCAAGACGGTGACGGCGCGCTGGCCCTCCGGCATCAAGGAAGGCGCGCAGTTCTCCATCCCGACCATGCGCTGACAAAACAGGGCGGCCCCGGATCAACGGGGCCGCCAGATTGTTGAGGTAAAATGAAACATTCAGCCGTCACCATGGGATTTTCCGCCGCTGAGATCATTGCGCGGCGAATGCCGATGATCTGGTGGGGCATGTGGAATCCCACGGCGTCATCCAACGCCGAGATGATCAAGATGGTCGTCGAAAAACAGATGGCCTTCGCCGAGGCGTGCTTTGCCGTGCAGGCGGAGCTCTTCATGATGTCGATCTCGCCCTGGAAGCCCGGCGGTGCAGACCGCGTCATGCAGGCAGCCCTTCGGCCTGCCGCCAAGCGCGTGAAGGCCAATGTGCGGCGCTTGCGGCGCTAGGTCGTCCTCCTGCATAAATGGCCACATGATGAACGACACACCGCTGACGCCTGGATATCATTGCCTGCCGCCCGGCCACCTGGCCAATGTCGTGACCTGCCTCGAGATGACGCAGACGCCTGCCTTGCGGCCCGTGCCGGACATGCCGGGCCTGACCCTCGAGCGCTTGGGTGCTGCGGACACGGAACGCTTCCGCGCGCTGTTCCGCGCCGTGGGCCGCGACAACATGTGGTTCTCGCGCCTGTTCATGACCGAGGAAGCGCTGGCGGGGATCATCGGGGACGCCAACGTCCATTGCCATGCGCTGGTGAAAGATGGGGAAGACATCGGAATCCTCGAACTCGATTTCCGTGAACACGCGCAGTGCGAACTTTCCTTCTTCGGCGTGATTCCTTCCGCCGTGGGCACGGGCGCGGGGCGCTGGCTGATGAACCAGGCGATCACGCAGGCCTGGGCCCGGCCGATCTCCCGCCTGTGGGTGCATACCTGCACCTTCGACCACCCCAATGCCGTGGCCTTCTACCAGCGCTCCGGCTTCCGGCCTTACCAGGTGATGGTGGAGGTGCACAGGGACCCGCGGCTGACGGGGCACCTGCCGCGCGATGCGAGCCCGGGCGCTCCGCTGATCGAGGGCTGAATGCCTTCTCCCGCCTTGGGCTGGGGAAGGCCCACTACGGTTTCCTAACCAATCAGCCTCTAGCCTCCGCCCCATGACCGACTTCGCCACCAGCCTTGCCCCTGATGCCGCCGCGGTGGCGCAGGCCTGGCTGCAGAGCCTCAAGGCCGAGCGGCGCATGTCGCCCAAGACACTTGAAGCCTATGCCCGGGACTTCGGGCAGTTTGCGCAGTTCATGGCGGAGCATTTGGGCGGGGCGCCGGGCACTGCCGAGTTTTCCGGTCTGACGGTCTCGGATTTCCGTGCCTTCCTCGCCCGCCGCCGGACGCAAGGCGCGGAGAGCCGCACCCTGGCGCGGCAACTGTCCAGCCTGCGCTCCTTCTACCGCCATGCGGAGAAGAAGGGGCTCTTCCGCAATGCGGCGCTGTCCGCCATCCGCTCGCCGAAGCTGCCGCATGCCGTGCCGAAGCCCGTGCCTGTGGAGAAGGCCGCACGCCTGATGAAAGCCGATGTTCTCGCTGACGCCGAAACCCCGCGCTGGGTGCTGGCGCGCGACCAGGCGGTGCTGACGCTGCTCTATGCCTGCGGGCTTCGCATCTCCGAGGCGCTGGCGCTGACCGCGCCGCAGATGGGCCATGCCGTGCTCAGCATCACCGGCAAGGGCAACAAGACGCGCATCGTGCCGCTGCTTCCCGTGGCGCGGCAGGCGGTCGCGCTGTACCTCGACCTGTGCCCCTTCGCGCTGCCGCCGAAGGAGCCGATGTTCCGCGGGGTGAAGGGCGGGCCACTCAATGCGCGCAACATCCAGATGCTGGTGGCCAGGCTACGCGGCGCGCTGGGCCTTGCGGAAACTGCGACACCGCATGCGCTGCGGCATTCCTTCGCCTCCCATCTCCTCGCCAATGGCGCGGATCTCCGCGTGATCCAGGAATTGCTGGGCCATGCCAGCCTGTCCACCACGCAGGTCTATACGGAGGTGAACCGCGCACACCTCCTCCAACAATACCGCAAGGCCCATCCGCGGGCGTGAGGGTGGAACGGCGCAGGCCGGCGGGCTAGGATGTGTTCATGCCCGTCATCAAGCAAATATCCTCCAGCGCCACCCTTCCCAAGCAAGCCGCCGTCTGTGTGATTGGCGGTGGTGTTGCCGGTGTTACAACCGCCCTGGAACTTGCCGAGCGCGGCATCGACGTTGTTGTGCTGGAGAAGGGCGAAATCGCCGCCGAGCAGTCGAGCCGCAACTGGGGCTGGTGCCGCCAGATGGGCCGCGACGCGCGCGAGATTCCGCTGATCCAGGTATCACTGGCGCTGTGGGACGGCATGAATGCGCGGGTTCAGGGTGAGACGGGCTTCACCCGCTGCGGCATCCTCTATCTCTGCGAGACGGATGAGCAGCTTGCGGCGAAGGCTGCCTGGCTCGAAACGAACGCCAAGCCCGCGGGCCTCTCCACCCGCATGATCGGCGCGGCGGAGGCCAATGCGCTGCAACCGGGATGCACCAGGCCATGGAAGGGCGCGCTCTATACGCCCGACGATGCGCGGGCCGAGCCATTCCTGGCCGTGCCGCTGATGGCGGAGGCGATCAAGCGCAAGGGCGGCAAGGT
This sequence comes from uncultured Hyphomicrobiales bacterium, assembly GCA_903930095.1. Lineage (GTDB taxonomy): Bacteria > Pseudomonadota > Alphaproteobacteria > Rhizobiales > Aestuariivirgaceae > Aestuariivirga. The sequence goes on along the minus strand of CAIYXE010000652.1, from coordinate 708 downwards.
CTTCACCAATTGTGCGGTGCGCGGACTGGAAACCAGGGCGGGGCGCATCTCCGCGGTGGTGACCGAGAAGGGCGTGATTGCCTGCGATACGGTGGTGCTGGCGGGTGGCGCATGGTCGCGCCGCTTCTGCCACAATCTGGGGGTCGAACTGCCGCAGCTGGGTGTCGTCAATTCGGTGATGCGGACGGAGCCGCTGGACATAGGCCTCACCCGCAGCTGCTCCGGCGGCGGCTTCACCTTCCGCAAGCGGCTGGATGGCGGATATACGGTGGCGCACCAGCATCTCTCCGTGGCGGACATCGTGCCCGATTCCTTCCGGCTGTTCGGCCGCTTCCTGCCGGCCCTGCAGCTTGACTGGAAGGGCCTGCGCCTGCGGCTGGGCAAGCGCTTCCTCGCGGAGGCGCGGCTCAAGCGGCGCTGGGCGCTGGACGAGGTGTCGCCCTTCGAGCAGGTGCGTATCCTCGACCCTGAGCCGGTGGCCGATGTGCTGGCCTCGGCAGAGGCCCGGATCAAAGAATATTATCCTGTCTTCGCGCCGATGAAGATTGCCGAGCGCTGGGCCGGGATCATCGATGCCATGCCCGATGCGGTTCCGGTGATCTCGAAGGTCGATGCGCTCCCTGGTTTCCACCTGTGCACCGGCTTCTCCGGCCATGGCTTCGGCCTCGGGCCCGGGGCGGGAAAGCTGATGGCGGAGATCGTGACGGG
>CAIYXE010000651.1 GCA_903930095.1 uncultured Hyphomicrobiales bacterium | reverse complement strand
CAACAAGTACTTCTCGGCCGACGCGCAGGGCTCTGCCGCCAAGCAGCAGGCCGACATCGAAGGCCTGATCACCCAGGGCTGCAACGTCATTCTCGTCGTTGCCTTCGACTCCGACGCCATTCTGCCGGCCTTCCAGGCCGCGGCTGACGCCGGCGTGAAGATGATCTCCTACGACGTGCTCGTCGAGCATCCCGATGCGCTCTACGTGACCTTCGATAACGTGGGCGTTGGCCGACTGATGGCCCAGACCATGCTCGAGAAGGGCAAGCAGGAAGGCGACTTCGCCTTCATCAAGGGCGATAAGGGCGACCCGAACGCCACCTTCCTGTTCCAGGGCATCATGGAAGTGCTGAAGCCCAACATGGACGCAGGCAAGATCAAGAACGTCTGCGAAACCTTCACCGACGGCTGGAAGCCGGACGCTGCCCAGAAGAACATGGAGCAGTGCCTGACCTCGGTGAACAACAAGGTCGACGCCGTGATCTCGCAGAACGACGGCATGGCCGGCGGCGTGGTTGCCGCCCTCGAGGCCCAGGGCCTCGCCGGCACCGTTCCGGTGACGGGCCAGGACGGTGACAAGGCCGCGCTCAACCGCGTCGCCATCGGCACCCAGCTCGTCTCGGTCTGGAAGGACTCGCGCGTTCTCGGCACCAAGGCCGCCGAATTCGCCAACATGATCGCTGACGGCAAGGCGCTGACCGAGATCCCCGCCGTCATCAAGTTCTCGGGCGGTGCGAAGGGCGTTGAAGTGAACGCCGTCCTCATCCCGCCGAACCCGATCACCAAGGCCAACCTCGGCGACGTGATCAGCGCCAACTGGGTGAGCAAGGAAGAAGTCTGCGCCGGCGCTGCCGCCGACGTCGAAGCCTGCAAGGAAGTCCTTGCAGCGCGTGAACGCTTAGTAACACAATGGCCGCGCCACCCTGCAAAAGGGTGGCGCGGTTTCCATAAGAATAAGAAGAAGACGTGCGCGCAATGAAGCGCACCGTGATCCCAGTCAGGTGAGGGAGGCAGCCAATGGCCGCGATCGATAACACCCAAAATCCCGCCATGGCCCAGGAGGGCGCGCTTACGCGCTTCCTGCGCGCCACCGAAATTGACCCCCGCATGCTGGGCATGGTCGGCGCGCTGCTTGTCATCTGGATCGGCTTCGATATCTTCAGTGGCATTCTGCGCGGCGGCGAAGGCCTGTTCGGGGGCTCGTTCCTGACGCCCCGCAACCTGTGGATCCTGCTCGTCCAGACCTCCTCCATCGCGGTGATGACGACCGGCATGGTGCTGATCATCGTGATGCGCCACATCGACCTGTCGGTCGGCTCGATCCTCGGCTTCACCGCCGTCTGCATCGGCACCATGCAGGTCTACTGGCTGGGGCCCGCACTGGGCATCGGCCATCCAGCGGTCTGGATCATCACACTCGTCCTCGGCCTTGCCCTCGGCGCGGCAATCGGCGCGCTGCACGGAACGCTCATCGCCTATGCAGGCATCCCGTCCTTCATCGTGACGCTGGGCGGCCTCATCGTCTGGCGCGGCGCCGCGTGGTCCGTGATCCGTGGCGAGACCGTGGCGCCCATGGACAAGAACTTCAAGCTCATCGGCGGCGGCATCTCCGGCATCACGCCTGGCTCCATCGGGGCGACGGCGAGCTGGGTCCTCGGCCTTCTCATCTGCGCGGCGATCATCGCCATGATCGTTCACGGCCGCCGCCAGCGCAAGCGCTTCAACTTCGCGCTCAGGCCGATGTGGGCGGAGTATTTCCTGGCCATTGCGGGGTGCGCGGTGGTGCTCGGCATCACAGCGGTGGTGAATTCATACTACTGGCCGAAGGGCGTGGTCGAACGCTGGGCGCAGGCGACCGGCGCCACCATCCCGCCCGAGGGGCTCAACATCGCCTTCGGCTACTCCATCCCGGTGCTGATCGCGCTGGGCGTCGGCATCGGCATGACCTTCCTCGCCAACCGCACCAGACTCGGGCGCTACATCTACGCCATCGGCGGCAATCCGGAAGCAGCCGAGCTTGCCGGCATCAACACCAAGAAGATCACGGTGATCGTGTTCTCGCTCATGGGCATGCTGGCGGCGATTTCCGCCTCGATCTCCTCCGCGCGCCTCGACTCGGCCACCAATGCGCTGGGCCAGTTCGACGAGCTCTACGTCATCGCAGCGGCGGTGATCGGCGGTACCTCGCTGGCAGGCGGCCTCGGCACCATCTATGGCGCCATGCTGGGCGCGCTGGTGATGCAGTCGCTGCAATCCGGCATGACGCTTCTGAACTTCGAATCCGCCACCAAGGACATCGTGGTGGGCTGCGTTCTGGTCTTCGCCGTGTGGATCGACCAAGTCTACCGCCGGCGCGTCAAGTAAGGGGAGGCAGAGATGACAACGCACAAGCACCCGACAATCGTGGAGCGTACCGGCCCCGCGCTGATCGAGATGAAGGACATCTCCATCGCCTTCGGCGGCATCAAGGCGGTGGACCATGCCTCGGTCGACCTCTACCCCGGCGAGGTGGTGGGCCT
>CAIYXE010000650.1 GCA_903930095.1 uncultured Hyphomicrobiales bacterium | reverse complement strand
TCTCATGATCGTCGAGCCTGTCACCGTCGAGGGCGAGTTCATTACCGTTTCGCTCATCGTCTGGCGGCGTTTCAGGCGGCCCATGCCGGGTCTGGTTGAGCAGACATATGACATGAACCCGGGCCTCGGCGAGCTTGGCGCCTTTCTGCCCGTTGGCGCCACTTTCGACATGCCGGTTCCGACGCCCCGCAAGCCTCTGATCCTCGACCCTATCAGGCTCTGGTAACTCGCTTGGCGACGGCGGAGAGGTTCTTAGGGCAAAATTCCTGCTGCCGTCCCCCATAACAGAAACTGGCCAGCCGACAGCCGGAGTGCACGTAAACCGGCTCGGGCGAGCCAAGGTCAACATTCAGTGCTACCGTTAAGCCATCGGCAAGACGCTCTTGCCCGGTCAGTTTAAAAACTCGAAGAAAATTTCATAGCTGCCGTCTGCGTTGCGCGTCGTCGTCACCTGCCCTGTCGCCCCAATGTAGTCGCCTGTTCCTCCGATCACGGCACGAATTTGAGGTGCGTCAACCGCCATCTCGGGGCTGTTATCAACGAATACCGACCGTCCTGCGATGACGATCGAGCTGCCGCCGCCCAGATCGACGTGGATCTGTCCGGAACGGTCCTCGTGGACATTTTTGCCATCAGCAATACCGACGGTGATGAGAATGCCATGTATCACGCCCTTGATGCCATTCTCGCCGGTCACTGCTCCCTCGAAGATGCGCATGTCGCCATGGGTGGGGCCTTCAGTGCCAAGATCGAGATGCGACCATACCGGTTTGGGCGCGTAGAGCTTCAGTGTCCGCTTGATCTCCGCGGCGCCGGCTGAGAAAGCCGCGATGGAGAGAGCGGCCAGCATCAAGGGGATTGAGTACGCACGCATTATGGATTTCTTCCTTCTGTTAGATAGAGTTGCCCGATGGAGTGAAGCGTAATGCGAAGGATTGCCGCATCTTCCGGGATGTTACACCTAATGAACAATTGATCTGATTTGCCTGCCATGGCGCAAGTGCCTTTTGCGCTTTTCCAGCGGTTGAATTGCCTGTGTTCCCCACTGAATGCCTCGAGCATCCGGAGGACGACGATTTTCCCTTGCCGTCAATTCCTCAATGTGACGCCGCAGAAGATCCAGGGCACCGGGAGACTCCCTCTCATCCATGAAACTCCGGTGATCGTCCATGTCGAAGCGCGCTGTGTTCATGGTGATGGTGGCCGGGACCAATATCACGACCACCCTGCTGCCGGTGCTGATTTCGCTCTCGGTCTCGGACAAGGTCGGGACGCACTCTGACACCGCCTCGCTGGATATCGACGATACCGATGGCCGCATTGTGCTGCCGCAGATCGGTGCTCCCGTCATCGTGGCGCTGGGCTGGGAAGGCGAGGGTGTCCGGGTGGTGTTCACCGGCACGGTGGACGAGGTCAGGTCGTCGGGCTCGCGCGGCGGTGGGCGCACGCTGTCCATCACCGCCAAGGGCATGGACACCACAGGGAAGCCGAAGGAAGGCCAGCAGCGCCACTTCGACGACAGCACGGTCGAAGACATC
>CAIYXE010000649.1 GCA_903930095.1 uncultured Hyphomicrobiales bacterium | reverse complement strand
CTGAAGCTCGGCAAGGTGGCGCAGCCGCTGCGTGCGGCGTTGACGGGCACATCGACCTCGCCCGGCATCTTCGACGTGCTCGAAGTGCTGGGCAAGGAAGAAGCCCTGGCCCGCCTGCGTGACCAGTGCGCCTGACGGCAGGCGCCCGATATCGGTTTGACCTGTCACATTCACGCAAGGCTGCCGGTCCATGCTGGCACGGTATGGCGGTCCGACGAAAGCATCAGGTCAGTCACATTGACCTTCTTATGTTGCGGTGCGATTGTCCCTGAACAAATGCGCATGAATGGGAGTTTCCGATGGCTGATGATCCGAAAAAAGCGGTCCTGACGCTCGCCGGCAAGGCGGTCGACATGCCGGTGAAATCCGGCACCATCGGTCCGGACGTGGTGGATATCACCAAGCTTTACGCCCAGACGGGGGCCTTCACCTTCGACCCCGGCTTCACCTCGACAGCCTCCTGCGAGTCGAAGATCACCTACATCGACGGCGATGAGGGCGTGCTGCTCTACCGGGGTTATCCCATCGAGCAGCTGGCCGAGCACGGCGATTTCCTCGAGACCTGCTACCTGCTCTACTACGGTGAGCTTCCGACACCCTCCCAGCGGAAGGATTTCGAGAAGAACATCACCTACCACACCATGGTGCACGAGCAGATGACCCGGTTCTACCAGGGCTTCCGCCGCGACGCGCATCCGATGGCGGTGATGGTGGCGGTGGTGGGCGCCATGTCGGCCTTCTACCACGACTCGACCGACATCAACGACCCGCGCCAGCGCGAGATCGCCTCGCACCGGATGATCGCCAAGCTGCCGACGATCGCCGCGATGGCCTTCAAGTACCATATCGGTCAGCCATTCATATATCCGCAGAACAGCCTCTCTTATGCCGCCAACTTCCTGCGCATGTGCTTTGCCGTGCCTTGCGAGGAATATGTGGCGAACCCGATCCTGGCGCGCGCCATGGACCGGATCTTCATCCTCCATGCCGACCATGAGCAGAACGCCTCGACATCGACGGTGCGGCTTGCGGGCTCCTCCGGCGCCAACCCCTTCGCCTGTATCGCGGCCGGCATCGCCTGCCTGTGGGGCCCTGCCCATGGCGGCGCCAATGAGGCGGCTCTTCAGATGCTGACGGATATCGGCGATCCGTCGAAGGTGCCGGATTTCATCGCCAAGGTGAAGGACAAGACCTCGCACATCCGGCTCATGGGCTTCGGCCACCGGGTCTACAAGAACTACGATCCCCGCGCCAAGATCATGCAGAAGACGGCGCATGAGGTGCTGGCAGAACTCGGCATCAAGGACGACCCGCTCCTTGAGGTGGCGCGCGAGCTCGAGAAAGCGGCCCTGTCAGACCAGTACTTCATCGAGCGCAAGCTCTATCCGAACGTCGACTTCTACTCCGGCATCATCCTGCGGGCGCTCGGCTTCCCGACCTCGATGTTCACCGTCCTCTTCGCGCTGGCGCGTACCGTGGGCTGGATCTCGCAGTGGAAGGAAATGATTGAGGACCCCGGCCAGAAGATCGGCCGCCCCCGCCAGCTCTACACCGGCGCCCCGCGCCGCGACTACGTGCCGGTGACGCAGCGCGGGAAGTAGCGTCGAGGAAGGCGAGGCTGGATCACCACCAGCTCTCAGCCGTGTACCCACCCGCTGCCTGCTCGATCGCGGCAGCGGTCTGGAACAGGGTTTCCTCGCCGAATGGCTTGCCGATGAGCTGAAGGCCCAGAGGCAGGCCATCGGCGGAGAGCCCGGCTGGCACCGCGATGCCGGGCAGGCCCGCCATGTTGACGGTCACCGTGAAGATGTCGTTCAGGTACATCTGCACCGGGTCTGTGATCTCGCCCGGCGCGAAGGCGGGGCTCGGCGTGGCGGGTGTCAGCACCACGTCCACCTTGTTCCAGGCCTCGTCGAAGTCACGCTTGATCAGCGTACGGACTTTCTGGGCGCGGACGTAATAGGCGTCATAATAGCCGGCCGAGAGCACATAGGTGCCGATCAGGATGCGGCGCTGTACCTCGCGGCCGAAGCCTGCCGCCCGCGAGTTCTCATACATCCCGACAATATCGTCTCCGGGAATTCTGAGGCCGTAACGCACGCCATCATAGCGCGCGAGGTTGGAGGAGGCTTCCGCCGGGGCCACGATATAATAGGCGGGGAGCGCATATTTCGTGTGAGGCAGCGAGATGTCCACGATCTCGGCTCCCTGCGCCTTCAGCCATTCCGCTCCCTTTTGCCACAGCGCATCGATCTCGGCGGGCATGCCGTCGACGCGATACTCTTTGGGGATGCCGACGCGCAGGCCCTTGATCGAACGGCCAATGGCGGCCTCATAGTCCGGCACGGGCAGATCGACCGAGGTCGTGTCCTTCGGGTCAACACTCGCCATGGATTTCAGCATGATTGCCGTATCGCGCACATCGCGGGCGATGGGGCCTGCCTGGTCAAGCGATGACGCGAAGGCGACGATGCCCCAGCGCGAGCAGCGGCCATAGGTGGGCTTGATGCCGACCGTGCCGGTGAAGGCGGCAGGCTGGCGGATGGAGCCGCCGGTATCGGTGGCGGTTGCGGCAGCGCAAATGTGTGCGGCAACCGCCGCTGCGGAACCACCGGACGAGCCGCCGGGCACAAGGGCGGCTTTGGAGCCGTTGCGCTTCCACGGGTTGATGACGTTGCCGTAGTAGCTCGTCTCGTTTGAAGAGCCCATGGCGAACTGGTCAAGGTTGAGCTTGCCCAGCATGCCCGCCCCGGCATCCCACAGCTTCTGGCTGACGGTGCTTTCGTATTCGGGAGTGAAGCCTTCAAGGATGTGGCTGGCTGCGGTGGTTGCCACGCCCTTTGTGGCGAACAGGTCCTTCATGCCGATCGGCACGCCGCCCATCTTGCCCAGCACCTGCCCGGCCGCGCGGCGCGCGTCGGTGGCCTTGGCGGCCTCGATCGCCTTTTCCGGCGTGGCCACGATGAAGGCGTTGAGCGCACCTGCGGCGGCTACATTGGCGTTGAACGCCTCGGCCACTTCAACGGCGGTAAAATCACCCTTGGCAACGCCATCGCGGATGGCTGCGACACCCAGTTCGGTAAGGTCAGTGCTCATAGCTCGTCACCCTGAATTTGTTTCAGGGCCCATCCATCCGGATTGATCGGATACCTCATGGAGACGCTGAGTCCTTGGTTATGGATCCTGAAACGGTCGCGGCTCGAAGCAAGTTCGACCCGCTGTTCAGGATGATCGAACGAAAATGCATGCATTTTCATTCGATCACCTTGGGCACGCCGAAGAAGCCGTGTTCGGCTGCGGGTGCATTGGCCAGCACGGCATCGCGCACGCCCCCCCCGGTGAGCGGATCGGCACCGACGACATCGTCGCGCAGCCGCTGGTGGTTTTCGATCACGGCCGTCATCGGCTCGACGCCGGTAACATCGACTTCGCCGAGTTGCTCGACCCAGGCGAGGATGCCGTTGAGTTCGGGCACCATGGCCTCAAGCTCGGCCTCGGAAACCTTGATGCGGGCCAGCGTGGCGATCCTGGCCACGGTAGCAGTGTCAACCGACATGGGCGGTACTCTCTTGTCCTGAATTACTTACTGCGGCGGAGCGCCTTCGGGCATCGGCGGCGAGCCCTGCGGCGGACGCCCCCTGCTGGGGCCACCGCGAGGGCCGCCCTGCTGACGTTGCAACTGCTGTTGCTGCTGCATCTGCATCATCGCCTGCTGCATCTGGAACTGCTGGAAATCCATGAAGCCAAGCAGTTCGATATCGAAGGTCAGGTCGCTGTTCGGGGGGATCGGCCCGGCGCCGTTTTCGCCATAGCCCTCCTTGGCCGGAATCAGCACCTTGTACTTGCCGCCCTTCTGCATGGCGGAAAGTGCAGTAGTGAAACCTGGCACAACGCCTTGCAGCGGCAGCGGCACCTGCTTGTTCTCATCGAACACGGTGCCGTCCTTCAACATGCCCTTGTAAGTGATCAGCGCAACGTCGCTGGTCTTGGGCGAATCGCCCTCGCCCTTCTTCAGCGTGATCAGCTGCACCCCGCCATCGAGCGTCTGATATCCGCGCGTGGTACCCCAGGCGAGGCCCGCGCCTGCCGCGACGAGCGCCAGTGCCCCCAGCCAGATCTTGCCCACCGATCCCTTGGCGATGGGCTGAAGCGGAACGCGGGTAATCTCGGTCATGGACTTGTCCTGTGAGCAGATAACAAAAAGGGCGCGGATTGACGCCGCGCCCTATTGGCCCAACCCAAGGTTGGGAGCAAGCGTAGAAGCTTACTTGACGCCGTCGCGTTCCAGACGCTTGCGCTCCATCTTGCGGGCGCGGCGAACGGCAGCGGCCTTTTCGCGGGCACGCTTTTCCGAGGGCTTTTCATAGTGGCGGCGCAGCTTCATTTCGCGATAGACGCCCTCACGCTGCAGCTTCTTCTTGAGCGCGCGGAGTGCCTGATCAACATTGTTGTCGCGGACCATGATCT
>CAIYXE010000648.1 GCA_903930095.1 uncultured Hyphomicrobiales bacterium | reverse complement strand
TGTGGAGGCGATGCTGGACTACTGGCACTCAGGCGTACCCGTCCTCGACTATGGCAACAACATCCGCCAGATGGCGCTGGAAAAGGGCCTCAAGAACGCCTTCGAATTCCCGGGCTTCGTGCCGGCCTACATCCGCCCGCTGTTCTGCCGCGGCATCGGCCCGTTCCGCTGGGCCGCCCTCTCCGGCAATCCGGAAGACATCTACAAGACTGACCAGCGCGTGAAGGAGCTGATCCCCGATGACCCGCACCTCCACAACTGGCTGGACATGGCGCGCGAGAGGATCGCCTTCCAGGGCCTGCCCGCCCGCATCTGCTGGGTGGGGCTGGGCCAGCGCCACCGACTGGGACTCGCCTTCAACGAGATGGTGCGGAACGGCGAGGTGGAAGCCCCCATCGTCATCGGCCGCGATCACCTTGACTCCGGCTCCGTCGCCTCGCCCAACCGCGAGACGGAAGGAATGATGGATGGCTCGGATGCCGTGTCTGACTGGCCGCTGCTCAACGCGCTCCTCAACACCGCGTCAGGCGCCACATGGGTATCGCTGCACCACGGCGGTGGCGTCGGCATTGGCTATTCTCAGCATGCGGGCATGGTGATCGTGGCGGATGGCACGGATGATGCCGCACGCCGGCTGGAGCGCGTGCTGTGGAACGACCCCGCCTCAGGCGTCATGCGCCATGCCGATGCGGGCTATCAGATCGCAGTAGACTGCGCGAAGGAACAGGGTCTGAAGCTGCCCGGGATCACGATGTAGATGAACTTTCCCCTTCTCCCGTTGCGAAGCAATGGGCGAAGGTGGCCGGCAGGCCGGATGAGGGCTCTTTCAACCGGCTTGACACGTGGACAGAGGCCCTCATCCCCCCTTCGGGGACCTTCTCCCATCGCGTTGCGACGGGAGAAGGGGATTATCATTCACGGCGTCACCCGCATCACGCGCCCCATCGGGGCGGCTTCATCCGTCAGCATGTAGAGATAGCCGTCGGGCCCCTGCCGCACGTCGCGGATGCGGGCCCGGCCATCATACAGGCGCTCTTCCTCGACCACCTTGCCGCCATCGAGCACAAGGCGGGCGAGGTGCTTCTGCACCAGCGCACCGGCGAAGAGGTTGCCTTTCCACGCCGGATAGCGGTCACCGGTGTAGAACGCCATACCGGAGGGCGCGATCGACGGGTCCCAATAGTGCAACGGCTGCTCGATGCCGTCCTTCTGCGTGATGCCTTCACCAATCTGTTCACCGGAGTATTCGACGCCATAGGTGACATCGGGCCAGCCATAATTCTTGCCCGCCTGGGGAATGTTCAGTTCGTCGCCGCCCTTGGTGCCGTGTTCCACCGTCCAGAGCTGGCCTGTCTCCGGGTGGATCGCGGCGCCCTGCAGGTTGCGGTGGCCGATGGACCAGATCTCGGGCAGCCAGCCCGCGACCTTCGGGTTGTCGGGCGGGATGCCGCCATCCTCGGTGATGCGAAGGATCTTGCCGATGTGATTGTCCGGCTTCTGAACGAGATCGCGAAGGCTGCCGCGGTCACCCGTGGTGATGAAGAGTGCTCCGGTGCGGTCAAACACGATACGCGAGCCGAAATGCTGGCCACCCGTGGTGGCCGGCTGCTGGCGGAAGATGACCTTGACGCCGTCAAGACTACGAAGATCTTCCGACAGCCTGCCGCGCATCACGCTGGTGGCGTTCTTGCCCTCCTCGCGCGGCTCCGCGAAGGACAGGAAGACCAGCCGGGTCTGCTCGAAATTGGGATGGAGCGCGATGTCGAGAAGCCCGCCCTGGCCGACGGCGGCGATCTCCGGCAGGCCGGTGATCGGCTCCGAGACCTTCCGGTCACGCCCGATGGTGCGCAGTGCGCCAGACTTTTCGGTGACGAGGATGACACCCTCCGGCAGGAAGACGAAGGACCAGGGCCGGTCGAGGCCATCGGCCATGGTCTCGAGCATGGCGGCGGAGACGGAATTGTCGTCGGCCTTCGCTGCCATGGGGATCAGCGGAACGGCGAGCAGGCTGGCGAGAACGGCACGGCGATCGAGCATGGGGCACCCAATTGGCGAAGTCGCAACTTCTGAACGCAACGGATGCGGATATGGATGTCAGGTAGCGAGGGGTACAAGCCCCGCTCGCAGAAACGTGATCTCGTCGTCATTGATGCCATGGGCGGAGCCCGGATAGATCCGCTCCGTCACCTCAG
>CAIYXE010000647.1 GCA_903930095.1 uncultured Hyphomicrobiales bacterium | reverse complement strand
CGGCAAGGGCGGCTCCATGCACATCGCCGACATGGCGCTGGGTGCATTGGGCGCCAATGCCATTGTGGGTGGTGGCATTCCGCATGTGGTGGGTGCCGGCATGTCCTACCGCAACCGCAAGCTGCCGCATGTGTCCGTCGCCTTCTTCGGTGACGGCGCTTCGCAGCAGGGCATTCTCTACGAGGCGATGAACATGGCCGCACTCTGGAAGCTGCCGGTGGTCTTCTGCTGCATCAACAACCAGTATGGCATGGGTACCCGCATCGACAGGGCCGCCGCCAACACAAACCTTCATGAACGTGCCATCGCCTGCGGTCTCAACGGCCATGAGGTTGATGGCGGTGATGTGGAGGCCGTGCACGAGGCAGCCGAGCGCATCATCACAGCCGCGCGCAATGGCCGCCCTGGCTTCCTGACCGTCACCTGCTACCGCCACTTCGGCCATGCCCGGCTGGACAAGAGCCCCTACCGCGACGAGGCGGAAGAACTCGAAGGCCGCAAGCGGGATGCCGTTGCCAATGCGCGCGACGCGCTGATCTCCCGCAAGCTGGCCGATGGTGGACTGCTGGACGGTCTCGACAATGAGATCGCCGCCGAGATGAATGCCGCCGTCGAACATGCCATTGCCGCCAAGCCGCCAGCCGATGATTCGATGTTCCGTGATGTCTTCGCCGAGGGAGAGCCGCGCCCAAGGCCGCTCCGCCAGCACCTGTCCATGATCCTCGGGGAGGCCCGCTGATGGCCATGATCGAAACCACCTACCGCGATGCGCTGCGCCAGGCGCTGATTGATGCGATGAACGAGGATCCCTCCGTCTTCCTGATGGGTGAGGAGGTTGGCCGTTATGGCGGCGCCTATGGCGTCACCAAGGGCCTGCTTGACATGTTCGGGGAACACCGCGTGGTCGACACGCCGATCGCGGAAGCCGGCATCGTCGGTGCTGCGGTGGGCGCCGCGATGACTGGATCGCGCCCGGTGGCGGAACTCATGTATATCGACTTCGCCGGCCTCACCATGGACCAGGTGGCGAATCAGGCCGCGAAGAGCCGCTACATGTTTGGCGGCCAGATTGGCGTTCCCATGGTGCTGCGCATGCAGGGCGGCACCGGCCGCTCGGGCGCGGCACAGCATTCCCAATCGCTCGAATCCTGGTTCACCCACGTGCCCGGCCTTCGCGTCGTCATGCCGGCCACGGTGAATGATGCCTATCACCTGCTGCGCATGGCGCTGAAATGCCCGGACCCCGTGATGTTCATCGAGCACAAGAGCCTCTATGTGCGGAAGGGCGAGATGGATCCGGAGAAGGCCGATGCCGCCTGGGGCCAGTCCGTCATCCGCCGGGAGGGGTCGGACCTCACCATCGTCACCTATTCGAAAATGGTCTTCGAGGCGCTCGCCGCCGCGGAGACGCTGGCGCAGAACGGTGTTTCCGCGGAAGTCATCGACATCCGCTGCCTCAACCCGCTCGATGACGAGACCTTCATCCGCTCGGTGATGAAGACCGGCCGCGCCATGGTGGTTACTGAATCGGTGATGACGTCGGGCTTCGCCGCCGAACTCTCCGCCCGCATTTCCGAGCGCTGCTTCGACTATCTGGAAGAGCCGGTGCTGCGCGTTTCGGGTGAGGATATTCCCATTCCCGTCTCCCCCGCGCTCGAACGCGGTGCTGTGCCCTCCGCACAGCTTATTTCAGAAACGGGTCTCTGGCTGGTGAGGAGGATTGCTCCGTCATGGGCCGCGTAGTCGACATGCCGCTCCCCCGCTTAGGGGAGACGATGGAGGAAGGCCGCATCGGCCTCATCATCAAGAAGCCGGGCCAGGCCTTCAAGCGCGGCGAAACGCTGCTCGAAGTCGAAAGTGACAAGACCACGGTGGAAGTGCCCGCCTTGCAGGATGGCATCCTCATCGAATGGCTCGTCGACAGCGACCAGATGGTGCCGGTCGAAAGCGCCATCGCAAGGATCGAGATCGAGGGGGAGGCGGTGGCTGAAGCCAAGTTGCCCGCAGCACCGGCCGCAGCAGCTGCGCCGTCTGCCGCTCCCATGCCGCGCTTCGTGCCGCTGGCAACCGGAACGCGTCCGCGCGCCTCGACGGCTGCGCGTGCCGCGGCCCGCCGGAAGGGCATTGACCTTGCAACGCTGCAGGGCAGCGGCCGCAACGGTCGCGTCTCGCGCGCCGACATTGACGCAGCACTCCGCCCGTCGCGCGCCACCTATCATGTCGAAACCCCGCATGGCCGCATCTTTTTCCGTGAGTGGCCGGCACAGGGTCAGCAGAGGGGCTCTGTGCTGCTGCTGCACGGCCTCTTCGCCGACTCGCAGAGCTTCACCACGCTGGGCCGCAAGCTCGCCAGCCGGGGCTATCGCGTTTACGCGCCGGATCTTCCCGGCCATGGCGAGACCATCTCCTCCGCCGCCACGCTGGCTGACATGGTGCAGGCCATCGCCGCCAGCCTGCCTGCCGTGAAGTTCCACCTGCTCGGCCACTCCTATGGTGCGCTCGTTGCGGCCCGCCTGGCGGACCGCGCCCTTTCCCTCACCCTCCTGTCGCCCGCCGGCTGCGGGGAAGAGGTCAATAGCGAATTTCTCGGTGCCATGCTGGGAGCGCGCGTTGAGCATGCCCTGACCTTTCTGGGTGAAAGCGTCCCGCCGGAGGCTCAGGCGTCCCTCGCCGTGCATCTTTCGGCCCATGGTGCGCAGCTAAAGGCAATCGCCGAGGAGTTTGCAGCGGACGGACGACAGAAGCACTCTCTCCTCGCCGCGATCAAGGCGGCAAGCGTGCCGGTGCGGGCGGTGTTCATGCGTGATGATGCGGTGATCCCCGCGCAGCATGCCTTGAACCTGCCCTTCAACGTGGCAAGCCGCATTTTCCCCGGATCAGGACATCTGCCGCATTGGCGTGCGCCTGATGCCATGGTGGACCTCATCGACCAGGGCTGATCACCGCGGCGTCTTCTTCTCCTGCGCGCGCTTATGCGCGGCCAGCGCCATCAGCCGCCGGTCGCGCCATTGCGTGGCCGCGCCCAGCCTGTCGGACGGAACCACCGCCCGGAGCTCCGCATCGAGCGTCGCGCCGATTGTCTCTGGCCATGGCTTGGCCGCCGCCTGTTGGTCACCCACGCGGCGGATCGTCGGTCCATAGCGCGTGAGGTAGTCGGCCACGCCCTGCGGCGCATTGAGGTCGATTGTTTCGATGGGTCCCATGAAGCTCCAGCGCAGCGCGAGCCCATCCTTCACCGTCTTGTCGAGGTCTTCCGCTGAAACATAGCCCTCCGCAATGAGGCGGAAGGCCTCGTTCAGCACCGCCAGCTGCAGCCGGTTCAATATGAAGCCCTCGATCTCCCGCTTCACCGTGATGGGAACCATGGCGCAGCCCGCCATGAAATCCCGCGCCCGGGAGATGACTTCGGGTGCGGTGAAATCAGCGCCGCACAGCTCAACGATCGGGGCCAGATGCGGCGGGTTCAGCGGATGTGACACGAGGCAGCGGTCCCGCGTCGCCAGACCGCCGAAGATGATCGACGGCATGATGGCCGAGGTGGAGCTGGACAGGATCGCATCCCGCGGCACCACTGCCTCGACGGCTGCGAACAGCTGCTGCTTGGGCTCGGCCAGCTCCGTGATGTTCTCCTGAACGAACCCTGCTCCGCTCAGCGCGTGCTCAAGGTTCTGCGCAGGCCGGACTCTGGATAGAACGGCGCCTGCATCATCGATTAGCCCCTCCGCCGCCATGGCGGGCAGGGTGATGGCGATATGGCTGAGCGCCTTGTCGACCTGTGCCTCGTCCTGGTCCCACAGCAGCACGTCATGGCCGCCGCGCGCGAAAACCATGGCCCAGGACCGGCCGATCAGGCCGGATCCCAATATGGCGGTCTTCACCGCGGCACCGGCGCGTCTTTGCGGAGCAGTCCCTCGGCCTTCAACTCCTTCCACAGCGCCTTGGGCAGCTTAACGCCCATGGTCTTGGCGTTGAGCGCTACTTCCTTGGCACTGACCCCGCCGGGAATAACGCTGACGACCTGGCTGTGATGCAGCGGAAAGCGCAGCGCCGCCTCCGGCAGCTTCACCTTGTGGCGCTTGCACACGGCCTCGATCTTCGCCACGCGCTCCAGAATGTGCTTCGGCGCAGGGTCATAATCATACCAGGCGCCGGGCTTGGGCCCCGTGGCAAGAATGCCGGAGTTGTAAGGTCCGCCCAGCACGATCCCCACGCCGCGCTCCTCGCACAGCGGCAGGAAGGATTGGAGTGCCTCCTGTTCCAGCAGCGTATAGCGTCCCGCCAGCAGGAAGATGTCGAAGTCGCCTGCCCGCGTCAGGGTCTCGGCCACCTGCCATTCATTGATGCCGGCGCCGAAGGCCTTGATCACCTTTTGCTCGCGCAGCTTGACCAGCGCCTTGTAGCCGCTGCTCATCAGCGTCTTCACATGCGCATCGCGTGCTGCTTCCGACTTGTGGGTGAACACGTCCACGTCATGAACGAAGATGATGTCGATCGAGTCGACACCCAGCCGTTCCAGGGAGAACTCAATGGAGCGCATAAAGCCGTCATAGGTGTAGTCGAAGCGCTCCTTGCGGGACGGCGTGTCAAAGAACTTGCCAATCCCCGTGCGCTCCTGCGGCGGGCATATGTCAAGCAGGCGTCCCACCTTGGTGGAGAGCACATAGTCCTTGCGCTTCTTGCCGAAGAGAAAGCGGTTGAGGCGCGTTTCAGAAAGGCCGAGCCCATAAAGCGGTGCGGTGTCGAAATAGCGGATGCCCGCCTTCCAGGCGGCCTCCAGCGTCTTCTGCGCATCCTCAGGGTCGACCGCCCGGTAGAGATTGCCGATGGGTGCCGTGCCGAACCCCAGTTCGGTGAAGGAGATGGTTTCTCCCGAGGGCGCCTTGAAATTGCGCTTCTTCATGTCTCACTGCCTTTCATGGTGTTGAGGTCTGCAAACAATTCCGGCCGGTCCTGCGCGAAGAATTCGAGCTCCGCCAGCACGGCGTCAAGGTGGCGGTGCATGGCGGATGCGGCGGCCTCGCCATCGCGCTTTTCGAGGGCTGTCACCACAGCCTCATGTTCTGCCAGCGTCAGCTCCAGGCGCCGCCGGGTGTTCAACAGCCTTCGCACCCGCTCCAGCCCCAGCCTCGCGGTTTCCGTGGCATTGCGCACCCTCTCATAGCCCAGCTGGTCCTGCAGGGCGGCATGGAAGGAGAGGTCGAAGGTGTGGAAGCCCTTCAGATCCTGTGCCCCGATGGCTGCCTGCTGGTAGCGGAGATTGCTGCGGAGCTGGTCGAGCAAGGCAGAAGGCGCGCGCCCGGCGATGCTTCGTACCGTTTCAACCTCAAGTGCGCGGCGGAAGAACATGTTCTCGCGTGCATCGGAAATCTTGATCAGCGTCACGCGGGAGCCGCTCTGCGGAATGATGTCGACCAGCCCCTCGGCCGCCAGCCTGTTCATCGCCTCGCCCACGGGAAAACGGGAGACACCCATCCGGGCAGCAATCGCCTGTTTGTCCAGGAATTTCCCCGGCTTCAGGTCCAGCTGCACGATGGCTTCCCGCAGCGCCGCATGTACCCGTGCCGTGGCGCCGGCGGGTGCCGCGCTCCGTCCCGGGCTCAAGAATTGATAGGTGACGGCGGAAGCTGGCATGCTAACATGTTAGCTGGATTCCCCGGACGAGCAAGCCCTCAGCCATAAAGTGAGACCCGACATGATTTCGAGTGTTCCCAAGCTTCCCCGCATGCTGCGCCTCTCAGACCAGGACAATGTCCTCGTCGCCATCGAGACGGTGGACAAGGG